>JBCDBW010000003.1:0-83302 GCA_039182965.1 Verrucomicrobiota bacterium | reverse complement strand
TTAATCACAAATTCTCTTCTCTGGTCCATTCTTCGGGTTTCTTTCCACGGCATCGCTGAGTCTGCTTGACCCAAATATACTCTGCCAATGTGTTACCCATGTTTTGAACCTATGGTGTTACCTTTGTATTGAACCTGCACCGAAACCGCACCGCCCTTGCGCTGAAGCCGGACCATGCCAAACGGGTATATGATCCTTCGGCGTTCTTCTTTGCGATCGGTGCCGGCGCGGTCTTCCTCGTGGGCGGTGTGGACGATCTCGTCGCTCCGTGGCGAGCGTCTCTGCTGGCGGTCCTTGCCGGGATCCTCTTTATTGCGGGATCGGAGCGCTTTCTGCGCTATCGGGAGGCGGCATGGTTTGTGGGGCCGGCCTTTCTTGGGGTCGCTGCTTACTTTCTTTGGAATCGCATCCTCGTGGGAGACACCGTGCTGTGGGCGGACCTGGGAGTCTTTGCCCTGTTGCTGGGGTTCGAGGCGTGGTCCCGCTTCGGCGCTATTCCCGGCCCGGTCAAAGACACCAAGTGGCAGGCGATCGCCGGCGGGCTATCGGCAGTCTTTTTTGTCGTCGCAATGATGCCATGGCTTTCGGTCACGTTTCGCATCAACGACGGGTGGCTTTACCTCGGCGGGATTTTTGGCCTCGCCCTCTTTGGCTATGGAGTCGCCGTGCGATCGAAATTGCTGACGGCTTCCTCATTGTTGTATCAAGTCGTTGCCGTCGGAACCTTGGTTTTGGGGAAATGGATAGGTTCCATGGAAGGGGCTCTTTATTGGCCGCTGGTATTTGTCGTGGCTCAGATCGTGTTGATCGAACAAGCCTCGCGTCTTCCCCGCATCGGAAGTCGACTCACCTCACTGCGCAAGCGGATTGCAACCACTGGCTTGTTGGCACTGGATCTTCTCGCGATCGTAGCCACTTGGTTTTTGGCCTTAGAATACGTGGATGTGGCATGGCAACCACTGGTCTTGGTGGGAGCCGGTGCCGTGGTGTTGGGGAGCACGCGGCAGGTGCTGGACCACCGCGTCCTCACGGCTATTGCGTTTGGGGTGATCGGGACGGGCACAATGGTGCGGCTCATGGCCGAATCGCCGTCGGGAACGGTGGCGCTCTACTTTGGAGCCCTGGGTTTGCTCGGGTTCCAGCAACTCTATCGTTTCGTGGGCGCTCCCGAACGCGTTCTGCCAGGAGAGATCGGTATGTTTTCGTCAGGTGCCATTACCGAAAGGCGGACAAACCTTTACCACTTCGTGCAATGGGCGGCGGTCTTGGCCGGGACGGGGTTGCTGTGGGCCCTGGTGTCGATGGATGTGGCCGATGGTCTCATCACGGTCAGTTGGGCGATCCTCGCCTTTGTGCTGTTTGCGGCGGGACTGGCAATGAAAGAGCGGTCTTTTCGCTTTGTCAGTCTCGGGCTTCTTGCGGCGGCGCTGGTGCGAGTGCTGACGATCGATGTCTGGAAGCTGGAGGCGGTGCCACGGATCCTGAGTTTCATTGCCATCGGAGTCGTCTTGCTCGTGCTTGGCTTCGTTTACAACCGCTTCCAAGCAACCTTGAAGCGGTATTTTCAATGAGTGGGGCACGGACGGGGGCACCGCTTTGTTTTGCAATCCTCCCCTTGATCGTTACAACAAGGCGTGACAGAAGAACCGTCGTCAGCGGCTGAAATGGATGCGTCTGCCGAGCCGCCACGGTGGCGGCGCTCGTTGTCAGGCGTCCTTGTGATTCAGGCGCAGAATGCGTTCAACGACAACCTCGTTCGGTTTGTGTTGATCGGGTATGCGATGGCAGCGGCGGCGGGGTCCGGGCTGGGGAGGGACATTGAATTAGTGTTATCCATTCTGCTGCCGATCCCGTTTGTCCTCTTGGCGCCTGTCGCGGGATACGCATCGGACCGGTTCTCCAAGCGCACGGTGATTCTGGGATGTTTGATTTCGCAGGTGATACTCTTCGCGTGGATTGGGCTCTCGGTTTACGTGGGAAATCTTTTGTTCGCGATCGTGGGCTTTTTTCTCTTGAGCGTTCAATCGACGTTTTTCTCGCCGGCGAAGACGGGGATTCTCAAGGAGCTGGTCGGGTCCCCCCGTTTGGGTTTGGCAAATGGTTTGGCGCAAATGTTTACGACGGTTGCCATTCTTGCCGGTGTTTATTTTGGCGGGCAATGGTTCCGTGGTCTCGTGACGGCGGGCCGGGAAGCGCAAGTGGCGGCTCTGATTCCGATCGGCGCGGTGGGAGTGGCCGCCTTGTTGCCGTTTGTCTTTTTGGTCCTAATCCCGCGGACGCCGGTGGGAACCTCCGTTCCGTTCCGCAAAGAGGTTCTCTGGAGTCACTTCACCAACCTGAGGCACGTATTGGGCAATCCCAAGCTGTGTCGGCCGCTGCTGGGAATCGTCTTTTACTGGTTGGTGGCTTATTTCATGTGGGTGGTTCTCGTGGACTTTGCCCGCGGCATGTTTGATGACACGCCGGCGGGAGCGGCGGAAGCGACCGGGGCCGCCGCGACGATGAGTGGTTTGCTGGGGGTGGGTTTGATCGTCGGGAGCTTATTGGTTTCCGTGATGTCGCGGAAGCGGATCCAGCTGGGTTTGGTACCGGTAGGCGGGCTGGGTTTGACCCTGGGCTTGCTGGGGGTGGGACTCTTTGATCCGGCCGGTGAGTGGTTTCAGGCCAGCCTGATCTTTATCGGGTTCTGGGGCAGCTTCTTCCTGGTGCCGCTCAATGCCTATTTTCAAGATCAGATTAACCCGGAGGAACGGGGGCGCGACTTGGCGGGGCTTGCTCTTTTGACGTCGCTCGCCGGGGTCTTCGCGATTCTTTTGGCCAAGGGTTTGCGGGAATTGGAGTTGGCTCCCGGGACGCAGGTTTTGTTGTTTGTTCTGCCTCTCCTGATCGTGACGATCTATGTCACGAGAATCGTAGCAAGGGAGCTGATGCGCCTTCTCGTGGGCAGCTTGCTCCGGATGATATACCGGGTGAAAACCCTGAACATCGATCGCGTGCCGACCGAGGGCGGGGCGGTCCTGGTAGGCAATCACATGACCTATGTCGATGCTTTGCTGATTGCACTCGTGACGCCGGCAAATGTGCGTTTTGTCATCGTGGAACGCTTTGCAAAGAAGCGGTGGTTGAGCTGGTTTTTGAGAGTTTTTGGAGCGATTGCCATTACAAAGTCGAGCCCGCGGCACGCCCTGAGGGAAACCGCGGCGGCGGCGGCGGCGGGAGACTTGGTCTGCTTGTTTCCCGAGGGACAACTCATTCGCACCGGTCAGATTCACGAGATCAAGAAGGGATACCAAATCGTGGCCAAGCAGGCGGGGGTGCCTGTCATGCCGGTCCATATCGATGGACTCTGGGGATCGATTTTTTCATTCGCGGACGGCAAGTTTATCAAGAAATGGCCACGGCGTTGGCCCTATGGTGTGCGACTGAATTTTGGGGAATTGATTCCGGGGGAAGAGGCGACGCCGGAGCGAGTGCGCGACCGTTTTTTCGAACTTTCCGAGGAAGCCTTTGCGCAGCGGCCGGCCTTGTCTCTTTCCCTGCCGGACGCTCTGCGCGAGGCTCTGGGACACCAGGCATCCCGCCCTGCCGTGATCGATCGCACGGGGAAAAACCGTCAGGTGATTTCGCGTGCGAACCTGCTCTCCACGGCCCAGGTCCTCGCGGCGCAGTGGCACGATGCAGGCGCCTTTCCTCAAGAACGCACGCGGGTGGCGGTGGTGTTGCCACACGGTTCGCCGTCGGTTCTGCTGCAGAGTGCGTTGGTGCTGGCGGGCCACACGCCGGTCGTCGTGCGACTGGAGACGTGCGATCAGTTGAGTGCCAAGGATTTTGAAGCAGCGCAGATTCGCTTTGCTGTCTCATCGATCCGCATCAGGGAACGACTTGAGGAATTTCCGTGGCCGGAACACTTCGTGGACATGGGCGAAGCCCTGCAAGGTGTGGAATCGGGGCCGCGTCTTGGTCGTTGGTTGCGGACCTTGTTTTTACCGGGCGCGAGTCGCAATGGGACAGGAGTTCGGACAAGCGATCTCGAGGGGGAAGCATACGGTGTCCTGCGACCTGGATTGGGCCTCACGATTTTGAGTCATCGCGATCTCGTGACGAATGTCGAGCAATTGCGCAGTGTGAATTTGTTGAGCCGGGAAGAGCGGGTTCTGGCGCAGGCGGCACCGGATGCTCCCGGGGGCACGGCAATGGCTCTGTGGTTTCCTCTTTTGGGTAGGCACCCCCTGGTGACCGTATCCGTTGCGGCAGATGACCGACAGGTTTCACATGTCGCGGCGGAAGAGCGCGTCAGTCTCGTTGTGGCCCGGCCGGGATCGGGTGTCGCGGATCGGGAAATGACGTGTCCGGTGGCGGTGTTGCGGACGGCTGTGGGGGTAGAGGCCGATCGGCCGGCCTCAGAAAATGCTTTGCAGGGACTGGTGGAGGCCGATGGGGGACGGGTGATCTCGATGAACGTACCGGATCCGCAGGTGGAACCACCGGCAAGTCCCCAGGTGGGGTGCCGGGCTCATTCGCGCGGACGGCTTTTGCCTGGAATTTCGTTGTTCCGAGCGGGTGAGCTGGCAGGAGTTCCCTTCGTCCTCGATCAGGAGAATTTTGTGTGGGTGGAAGGGGAGGAATCCCGGTCGCTTTGAATTAGATGCGTGGGCGTCAATTTTTCGACCTTGGGTTAGGACTGGCCACAACGGGGGGGAGGTGAGATTGCGCTTCAGGGTTTCAAAGGCCTCGTCGCTCAATACAGGTTGGGCGAGGCCTGGGGCGGGGGGATCTTGTGGAAGCTTGATCCAGGAGCGGCAGCCTCCGAAGCTTCGTTGGTTGGGAAAGGTCCACGGATTGACCAAGCGATACACTCGGACGCAGGCGAGGGAGATCCCTGGGGAATCCTCAGGATTCTTGCTCCACGTGAACCGGGCGCGCAGCTCATCTTCGGTCCAAATGTGGTAGGCCTCGAGGCGAACAAGCTGTGACCAATCGGTGATGATTTTGTGAAAATCGATGCGGGCAAAAAGATTGATGGTGATCGTCTCGCGCGCCTTGTCAGCGCCTTCGGCTGGACCTTGCCAGTCGCCGAGGAAGCCGGGGCGGATTCGATTGGCTTGTTCGTGGAAGAGAGTGGGGAAGAGATGGAACTCAGGGTGCTTGAACTGGAAGCCATCGCGGCCTTCGGCGATTCCTCCTTTTCGGAGAATGATGGTCTGTTCACCGCGGGCGAGCGCTTCGCAGACCAACTGCCATTCTTTAAAGCCGGTGGGCTGATCGTCGGAGGCTTCGAGCATTACGAGATACAGGATACGAATGGGATGAGGCATGGCAAGGGGCCGAAAAGGCCAGTTTTCACTGGAAAAACGGATTCTTTTCCCCTAGATTCCCACCCGCCGCTTGAGCTCGAGCTCTGAAGAAACTCCCTCCACAGCTCTCGATCTCGGGCGGATTACAGGCTTCGTCGGTTCCTTTGGGTTCCTCACTTAGTGGTGGATCCGCCGTTACCCCGTCGTTGCCATCTGTTAAATGGTGACCGTAGCTCAGTTGGTAGAGCCCCGGATTGTGATTCCGGTTGTCGCGGGTTCGAGTCCCGTCGGTCACCCCATTTTCCTGATATCGTGATGGGTTGAATTCCTCGCGATAACGCGGATCTATGGAATCGCTTGAGACAAAAATCGGATACAAATTTCGGAACTCGCTCTTATTGGCGGAAGCGTTGACTCATTCCAGTCTCGCTTACGAAACGCAGCGTCCGCATTTTGACAATCAACGCCTCGAGTTCTTAGGAGACGCCGTGTTGCAATTGTGTTTTACGGATGAGTTGTATCGAATTTTTCCCGATTTCGCTGAAGGGCGCCTGACAAAACTACGTTCTCGTTTGGTTTCGCGCGGGGCGCTCGCGGCGTATGCGCGATCGATTGACCTTGGCTCATATCTCATGCTTGGGAAGGGTGAGCATTCGTCCGGCGGTCGAGAGCGTCCTTCTACTTTATCGGATGCTTTCGAGGCCTTGGTGGGTGCGATCTATTTGGACAGTGGCCTTGAGGATGCGGGCGATTTTATTTTTCGCTTGTGTGAAGGCACAATTAAAGAGATTGCGGCAGAACCTCACGAGGTGAATCCCAAGGGGCAACTTCAGGAGATCCTTCAGGCATTTTCTCCTTCAAGTCCGCGCTACACGATTTTGTCACAAGAAGGCCCCGATCATTGCAAAACATTTTGCGCCCGGGTGAGGTGGGAGGGAGCAGAGCTGGGTCACGGTTCCGGAGCGAGCAAGAAGGAAGCGGAAACACAAGCGGCGGTCGATGCTTTGGGCCAATCCCTTTGGACAGAGCATCCGATTGTGATCGAAAAGATCGGAGCCGAGACTAGAACCGCCGAGGCCTCTGCCAAATAGATCAGCGGTTCCGTTTCTCGCGATCGTTGATTGGTCGCTGCACTACCGAAAACCGTGTGGGCAAGTTGCTGATAACTGTGAACAGAGGAGAACAAATGCTGCGTCATTCACAAGGTGACATTGTTGTCACGTCTCTGGTGACGGTTTCTTCACAGGGAAATGTGAACGTGGAACAGGCTTCAGGACGAAGTGGAACGTCTATGTGGCGCTTTGTTCACAGGACTACTACTACTACTCTTTCTTTTTTCTTTAGATAAGAAGAAGAGAAGGTGTGTGAACAAATTCAATTTGTTCTGTTAAGATGAAGCGAAGGCCATCATTGGATGCCTATGTTTAGAAGTTGAGATAAACCTCGGCGCGCCGGTTGTGTTTTCTGCCGTCGGGATTGTCGGAGCCATCTGGATTGAGGTTTGGATGGAATGGTTTGGCTTCTCCGTATGCTTCTGTGAGGATTTGAGTGGGGTCGACATCGAGGGCGATTAACTGATTCTTGACCGAAGCAGCGCGATTGTCGGAGAGGCTGACGTTGTAGTTTTCGGAACCTTTGGCATCGGTATGGCCGTTTATTTCGATGGTTTTGGCGGGATCGGACTTGAGAATGGATGCGATAATGGCGAGCTGGCGGGTGGCGCGGTCGTGTAGCTCCGGGGTATCGTAATGGAAGTAAATGACGAGGGATTCGCCGCCTTGAGGGTTGGTGACGACGGGAGTGTAGGGCAGGCCGTCGGCGTCAGAGGCCTTGGCGAGCTCTGAGATGAGCTTCGAGAGGGCGATGTCGGTGATGAGCCACTGATCGGAGGCGGCATCCCGGGATAGCTGGAGACCGAAATCGGAGGTGGTTTTCTCGTTGCTGAGTTGCGCAATGATCACGGCATGCTCTTCACCGGTCGATGTGGCGACGAGCGGGTTTTGGCCGTGCGGACGAAACTGGCCGTCTTCGGTGACAATAAAGAGACCAACCAGTTTTTCTTCTGAAACCTTCGTAGGATCCAGGAGGGCGCGGGCTGAGGCAAAATCCTGGGTGGTCAGCGCTTTGAAGAACTTAAAGGCGCTGGTCATCGCGTCCGACTGGATCTCAGGATTGATTGTTACGATTTTCGTTTTTCCTGATGGATCGGGTTCGGCGATCGTGAAATCGGGAAGGGAAAGATCCGCGATTTCCCAGGTGCCGTCTTTTGCTTTCTGCACATCAACGAAGACCCGTTTTTCCTCGGCCGGGAGACCATCGACGGCCGGGCGGGAGAGATCGAGCGCGAAACGGGTTTTTCCATCGACGCGCCCCACTAGTTCGATGGGAGCGTCCTTGGACACTTCAAACTCGCCCTTTTCGACGAATGCTTTGAGTTGTTTGGTTTGCTCGGGATCTAGATCGGCTGACTTGAGGTTCTTGATCAGGGAACGAGCATTGCCACTGGTCAGCCCACTGGCGACGGCGGCTGCCAGTTTTTCGGGGTCCTGGTGGGATTTGGGATCGCCAAGAGAGGGCGCACTGTCGGAGCCTGAGCCGGTCTCGGCGGGCTGGGCGGGCATGGAGGGTTTTTCAGCGATTTTGGGAGGATCGGGCGGCTTGGGAGCAGGATCTTCTGCGGCTGGCGAAGTAGGGGCCTCGGGCTGGGCTTTTTCAGCGGCGGGGGGAGTCTCTGCGACTGGAGGATTGTCGATCTTGGTTCGCGTCCAGAGAAAGAAGATGAGGACTGAAAGGATGAGGGCCACGCCGACGATGGTGAGGCCGGTGGTGCGATTCGATTTCGAACCGTAATCACCCCGGATATCCGAAGAAAAGTCGTCGTTGGGATCACTCATGAAGGAGAACGCCTAGGTTATCTGTGGCATAAGAACACTTTAGACAGCAAAAGATTTGCCAAGGTAGCATAGAGATTATCACGAGGGGCCTGGTGTTTTTGCGAGACGGGGTTCTCCACAACTGGTTCTGAGGGAGAATCGTTTGGCGTGGATTTCGGTTTCGGAGCGCCTCCTTTTGGTTCTGGAGCAGACTCGGGCGTGGAGGGAACGCGAGGAACGAGCATGACGAAGCCGTAATTGCCCTTCCGAGTGACGAGCAGGAGGGAGCGACGGTTCAACGGCATCCGATCAAGAGCAGAGTAGAAGTCTTTTGGGGAATCGACTGCGACTCGATTGATTTCGTGAACAAGGTCACCGGTTTGAATGCTGCCGCTTCGTCCGAGATCGGAGCGAGGATCGACTGAAGTGACGACGACGGCGGGGCTATTGGGGAGGAGGCCGATTTGTTGTTTTTGCTCGGGGGTGATGCTACTCACCTTGACCCCGGCGACCTCACTGATGCGGGCGTTCGGATTATTTGTCGACTGTTCGAGGGCGACCTCGGCGGAACGCTGAGCCATGATGGCTGTGAGTTCGTGAAGTTCACCTGCTCGCAGGATACCGATTGTCACTTCAGTGCCTGGGCTTTGTTGGCGGACGGAGCGGATCAGATTGCTTCCCTGGACGATTTCTTCGCCGCCGAAAGAGAGGATTATATCGCCGCCTTTGAGACCGGCTTTTTCGGCAGGTGACCTAGGCAAGACCTCCAGAACAAAGGCGCCGCGATAGGCGGGGAGGTTTACTTGGGCTGCGATTTCCGGGAGCATGTCTTCGGCGACGATCCCGAGGTAGCCACGTCCGAGTTCCCCGCGAGACATGATGGCTTCGAAGGAGTGGCGGACATCATTGATTGGTATAGCGAGTGCGATGCCCTGCCAGGTGCGGAGCCCGGCCTGCCCGAGGAACAGATCGGTGGTGATCCCAATAATTTCACCTCGAGCGTTGAGGAGCGGGCCGCCTGACGAACCGGGATTGATGACCGTATCCGATTGGATGTAGGACACGCTCATATCGGTGATGCGGCGATCGCGGTTGCTGATGATTCCGCGAGTAACGGTTTCGCTCAGGCCAAAGGGATTGCCCACAGAAACAACGGTCTCACCCACTGCCACCTCATCTGAGTCTCCCATCGGCAGAGCCTTGAATGTCAGGGAATGGCCGTTTGGATCCTCAGGGGCGAGGATTTTGAGGACGGCGACATCGGTTTGCGGATCGGAGCCGATGAACTCGGCGGGAAACTTTCGACCATCATGAAGAGTGATTTGGACTTCGTCGACGTCACCGATGACGTGGTGATTGGTGATAAGATGGCCTTCCTTGGTGACGATGACGCCCGAACCGAGGCCGGGCTCGCGGAGCCGTTCATTGTGAGGAACCACTCCGAGATTGGTTTGCTGCAGACGCTGGACGCTGACGGTCTTGCTGGTGCGCAGGCTGACGACGGATGGGACAACGGCCTTCGTAAGGGCGGCGAACTCTTCATTGAGTCGGATGATGTGGCGGACGTCGCTTTTGCTAAGGAGAGGTTTTGATGGCGGAGTCACGCCATTGCCAGAGAAGGTCAGGGGGGGCTTTTCGCCCTTGAAGAGATCGAAGAGGCCGTATCGATCAGCATTGGCGCCTGATACGGATTGGAATCCGTAATAGCCAGCGGCGGCGATCAGGAAGATGATCGCCACGCCCAGAATCCTGCTCCATCGCTGATGCATGGTGAGGGTCGGCGGATACGTGCGCCCGCCGCATGGAATTTCGTGGCGGTGGGGGCAAATGCAACAAAAGACGGCAGGAATGGGAATTGGACGTGAATGTTGACGTGTGCGTGGCTTAGAATGGAGACGGAAAGCCGGAGCGATGAAAAATTTGAGAGATTGGTGTAGATGTGCGGGCATGGGATTGGCAATGCTGGGATTGGCCACGAGTTGTCGGATGGCGAGCGAAGATGATCGCACGGGGACGGAGGGTG
Organism: Verrucomicrobiota bacterium; assembly: GCA_039182965.1. Taxonomy (GTDB): domain Bacteria; phylum Verrucomicrobiota; class Verrucomicrobiia; order Verrucomicrobiales; family DEV007; genus JBCDBW01. The sequence continues at coordinate 73,112 of JBCDBW010000003.1, read as the reverse complement.
AGCCTGACGGCATGGAGGTGTCTGAAGAACAGGAATCAATGCAAACGAAGAATGAGATGGAAGCGCCCGATGACGAGGCCTATGTCGGACTGACCGAGGACGAGGCGGCGGCTTTGGCGGAGAAGGAGGGGCTTCGCTGGCGAATTGTCAGTGTTGACGGTGAGCATCGGGCGGTCACAATGGACTATGACCCGAAGCGTTTGAATTTTGCCATTGAAGCGGGGAAAGTGGTGAAGGTGACGCGCGGATAGGCGGGAGAGGATGAGCGACGAATTTATGGAGGCGGCGCTTGAGGAGGCACGCATGGGCTTGGCCGAGGGAGGTATTCCAATAGGATCGGTTTTGGTGATGGGCGGTAGGATCGTGGGGCGGGGGCACAACCGGCGGGTGCAAAAACGGAGTGCGATATTACATGCTGAGATGGATTGTCTTGAGAACGCTGGTCGGCTGAGCGCGACGGAGTATCGGTGTTCGGTTTTGTATTCGACCTTGTCGCCGTGCGACATGTGTAGTGGGACGGTTTTGTTGTATGGGATCCCGAAAGTGGTGATCGGGGAGAATCGGTCTTTTCAGGGGCCGGAGGATTACGTGAGGTCTCGAGGGGTGGAGCTGGAGATCGTGGACAGCGAGGCGTGCGTGAGTCTCATGAAGGACTTCATGGAGGCTCGTCCGGAGCTTTGGTTTGAAGATATCGGGGAAGAGGGAGCCTGAGGCTGCGTTTGTGCTGCAGGGGAAGGCGGTCCGTTATTTCAGGCGATCAGCGATTCTTCGGTTCGTTCGAGGAGGGATTTGAGAGCTTGGTATTCGACTTTCGTGAGCGAGGGGTCTTCGGCGAGGATGTGGTCTGCGAGGGTGCGAGCGTCTTTGACGAGGGCGGTGTCGTGGATGAGGTCTCCGAGTTGAAGGCCGGGAAGGCCTGACTGGGCGGTGCCGAGGAGTTCGCCCGGGCCGCGGAGCTTGAGGTCGGCCTCGGCGATTTCGAAGCCGTCAGTGGTGCCTTCGAGGACGGCGAGCTTTTCGAGCGCTTCTTCCGAAGCTTTGGGGCCGTGAAGGAGGATGCAGTAACTTTTGTGGGCACCGCGTCCGATGCGTCCGCGGAGCTGGTGAAGCTGGGCGAGGCCGAAACGTTCGGCATTGTCGATGATCATGATGTTGGCGTTCGGGACATCGACGCCGACTTCGATGACGGTGGTAGCCACGAGGGCGGCGATGCGACCGTCGCGGAAATGGGACATGATCGTTTCCTTATCATCGGGAGGGATGCGGCCGTGGAGGAGGGCGACCTCGAAGGGGTCGAGGCGTTTCGCCCAGTTTTCGTATTCCGTCGTGGCGGCTTTGAGATTCAGGGATTCGGATTCATCGATGAGCGGGTAGACGATGTAAGCTTGGCGATCGTTTTCGAGGTGTTCGCGGATGAACTTGGCGGCTTCCTTGGTCTTCGCGGTGGGACGGACGGCGGTGATGATTTTGCCACGGCCGGCCGGGAGTTCGTCGATGATGGAGACGTCGAGATCGCCGTAAACCGTCATCGTGAGGGTGCGGGGAATGGGGGTGGCGGTCATGACGAGGACGTCTGGGACGGTGCCTTGTTCGATGAGAGCGGCGCGTTGGGCGACGCCGAATTTGTGTTGTTCATCGATGATCGCGAGGCCGAGATTTTCGAAGGACACGCCATCGTGGAGCAGGGCATGGGTGCCGACAATGATTTGGGGAGCACCTTGGAGTTCGAGGAAGTCGTCCTCTTTCTTTGAGGAAGTGCGGAGGGAAATGCGGAGATCGAGTTTGGCGAGTTGTTTTTGGAGGGTGAGGTAGTGTTGTTCGGCGAGGATTTGGGTGGGCGCCATGAAGGCGGCCTGGTATCCGGCTTCGACCACTTCGAGCATAGCGGCAATGGCGACAGCGGTTTTGCCGGATCCGACGTCGCCTTGGAGGAGACGATGCATGGGGAGGTCGGATTGCAGGTCGCGGCGGATTTCGGCGACGGCGCGTTTTTGGGCACCAGTTAGGGCGAAGGGGAGATCGGCGAGCCAGTCGTTCAGGAGATGGGATTCGTTCGTGGCGTGGCAGGCGCCGGGTTGGGCGAGGTAATTGAGGCGGCGGCGGGCGACGTTCAGCTGGAGGGCGAAGAACTCTTCGAAGGCAAAGTATCGGCGCGCGGCGATTTTTTGATCTTCGGTATCGGGGAAGTGAATCTGGTGAAGCGCGTCGTATCGGGTGAGTTCCTGGATGGCGGAGGCGTTGGTTGTGTGGGGCAGCAGATCAGGGACAGCGCCGGCTTCAATTTCGTGAAGGAGCCTATGGATGAGGGTGCGGAGGGGACGTTGGGAGACACCTGCGGTGAGCGGGTAGATGGGTGTGATCCTGTCTATGTGTATCGAGGGGCCCTCGAAGTCCGGTTTCAGGATTTCGTATTCCGGGTGGTCGATCACGAGGCGTTTGCCGGCGAGTTTCGGTTTGCCGTAGGCGATGAGTTCGTGGTCGACGGAAATATTTTTGTGGATCCAGGGGAGGTTGAACCAGCGGAGGACGACGGGATTGGAGAGGGCGGTGGGTTCGGATTCCTCGATGGTGGCTTCGAAGATTTGTTTGCCGCGGCCGAAGCGGCGGAGGGAGCGGTCGGTGACGATGCCGTTGATGCAGAAGGGGTTGTTTGAGGGGGCGTTGGGGAAGGAATCGAACTGGCGGCGGTCTTCGTATCGGCGGGGGAAATGGGTGAGGAGGTCGCTGACGCGACGGAAGCCGGCTTTGGCGAGACCGGTGCGTTCGCGCGTGTTGAGTTTGGGGATATCGGCCAGAGGCGTGGAAAATTGCACAGGAGTGGAGCGCCGGTGTTCGGATCAGTGTGTGATTTATCGAAGCTGAAGCAAGTCATTCTGCAAGGTGTCGTCGCGGAGCCTCGTTCGGTGGTTTCGAGGGCCTGCGCCGGGGTAAATCATCGGTTTTCTTTGGGAGGAAATCCCTTAGATTTAGGGATGGTATCAGGCTTTCGTTTCTGGCCCTGTTTTGGTTTGGGGTGTCGGTGTGCGGTGATGTTTGCCGTGGTGCTGCCAAGCGTTTCTGCCGTGCCGGGGGACAAAGGAGAAGGGAGCGTAGAGGACGGCCTTGTGCGTTCGGTTGCTTCGGGAGCGTGGTCTGAGCCGGAGACGTGGTCGACTGATCAAGTCCCGCAGCCGGGCAGCCGGGTGCAGATTCGCGAGGGGCATCGGGTGCGGTACGATGTGGAATCATCAGAGGCGATTCGGGCGATTCACGTGGCAGGGACCTTGGCCTTTGCGACCGATCGGGATACGCGGCTGGATGTGGGCTTGATACGGATTGAACGCGGGGATGAGTGGAAGGAGGGTGGCTTTGATTGTCACTACGAGCCAGGAGGACCGGACGATTCGCCGCAGCCGGCTCTTCAAATCGGAACCGCTTTGGAGCCGGTGGGGCGGGAGCATCGCGCGTTGGTGCGGCTGGTTTATTTTGAGGGTGATGATGAAGAGAGTCTGCCTGCGATTGTCTGTTTTGGGGGTCGCATGGATATTCATGGAGCGCCGCTGGAGCGGACTTGGGTGAAATTGGGGCGGACGGCTTCAGTGAACGAGACGCGGTTGTTTCTCGACGGCGATGTTTCGGATTGGCGGGCGGGCGATCGCATCGTCATTACCGCGACCGATCGGCAGCGGCCGGTTGCGGGGGTAATGACTCCCCATGTGACGGACAAAGCGTCGAGTGAAGAGCGCACGATTACGCAGGTCAGTCACTATGCGAGTTCGGTTTTACAGCGATCGGTCGCGAGTGATTCCTACGTGACGATCGACGCACCGCTGGTCTTTCCGCATCGGGCTGAAGGCGGTTACGCCGGCGAGGTGGCGAATTTGAGCCGGAATGTGATCATTGAGTCAGCGGATCCAGAGGGGCCGCGGGGGCACACCATGTATCATCGGCACAGCGCTGGATCGATCAGCTATGCTGAGTTTCGTCACTTGGGCAAAGAGGGTTTGCTGGGGCGTTATCCGATCCATTATCATCTGGTGGGTGATAGCATGCGCGGCAGCAGCATTATCGGCGCATCGATTTGGGACAGCGACAATCGCTGGGTGACGATTCATGGGACGCAGTATCTGGTGGTGCGCGACTGTGTGGGATATCGGAGCGTTGGGCACGGGTATTTTATGGAGGATGGGACGGAGGTGTTCAACGTGCTGGACCGGAACTTGGCGATTCAGGCGTTGGTGGGGAAACCATTGCCGCGGCAGGACTTGCCCTATGATCGCAATGACGGTGCGGGATTCTGGTGGGCCAATTCGTTGAACGCGTTTACGCGGAATGTGGCGGTAGAGTGTGACCAGCACGGGTTTCGTTTTGAAGTGGAGGCGACGGAGGATTTTGATCCGGTGCTCGATGTGTTGCGGCATGATGGGACGACAGAGGCCGTTGATATTCGGACGCTCCCATTCATCCGATTTGACGACAACGAGGCGCACGCGCAGCGGCGTTTTGCGCTCAATCTTGGGGGGATTCGTGGCAAGACGATGGGGGGGATATGGTCACCGCAGCCCTACTCGGTAGGAGGACATGTTGACGGTGTCGGACCGGATGCGGAGGATCCGTTCATCATTCGAAATTTCAAGGCGTGGGACAGTCATTGGTGTTTCCATGGCTTCGCGCCGAGCGTGTATGTCGACGGAATGGATCTCTACGACAGTGAGTATGGGATTTGGCGGTCGGTGGTGTCGTTGCATTTTTATGAGAACCTGAAGATGGATCGTTTGAATTCGGGTTCGATCTCTTTTCCCATGGGCGGATATGGTCCGAAAATTGGGCTTGAGAACGGTCGTCCGAATTTTCCGGTGTTGAAGCCGACAGACGAGCGGCCTCCGGTAACCGTGATCACTCGCTATCAGTGGGATGATGACGGGGTGAGCGTCTGGGGGACATCGGTGGACAACGAGGATATCAAGGAAGTGAGGGTCAACGGGGTTCGGGCGGAAGCGACGCGGGATAATTTTGCGGAATGGACGGCAATTGTTCCAACCTCGGAGGTGGGTGAAGGGGTTTTATCTGCCTATGGAGAGGATGTGGCCGGGAACCGTGAGTCTCTACCGCATGAGTGGATATTGGACGAGGGCAAGACGGCGCGGGGGCAGTATTCATCTGCGGGGAGATAGGGGTGGTGGTTTACGGTTCGCGCTGGATTCCGGTCCCGTGGTTCGGTGGTGTCCTTCCGAAGATTGTGTTTGCTCCTGCCGCGAGGGACTGAGAAGATCCGGGTTGGTCTCTGATTGCGGCGAGTTTTGGGATACGTCGAAGGGTCCTCCTTAGGCTTGTGGCGATTGACTGACTATTTACTTCCATGTGTTGATGAAAGCTTTGCTGATTGGATTTTTTGTTTTTTTCGCGACGTCTTTTTGGGGTCAAGCCGGTGAGGTTTTCAACAGTGGGACCCTTCCGGATTTCTCGGATATTGATAGCTATTTCCTTAGTATTGAGACGCCTGGTTACAACTATTCGGTGGAGGGAGTGAATCATAGCCTTGCTTCAGGAACACTCACCTCACCTCTAACCGTGCGTTCCATCGAGTTTTATGGTTTCGCGGTCGATACGGACTCGACCATTCAGAATCATCCTTTCTCGATTATAATTGACGGCGTGCAAACGGTCTTGGCAGTGACACGAGAGCAGGTTGCGGAGCCCCTTGAGATTTCAGATTTAATTCCCGGATCGTTCTTCGATTATTTTGCATCGCCGGTATATCGGTATCGCGTTGATGTAGAGCCCTTTGTTTTCACCGGTGATCAGATCCTGATTCGGGGGGACGTTCCGTTTCCGGACTTGTGGTATTGGGCGCGCAATGCGACGGCGAATCCTGGAATTGAGCAGAGTGTTTACAATGATCAGGACTTAACCTCGATTAACAGCAACAGCACCGGGGCTTCGTGCACGTTCATTTTGTATGACACCTTTCAAGTGTTGGACCTGTCGGCAAGGATCGTTTCGTTCACGGCTCTTGGAAGTGATGTGTATGAGGTCTGTCTCGAGGGGGTGGCCAACTCGCCGTATTGGTTTCGTTCGTCCAGCGATTTGGCATTCAGCCCGGGAACCGTCGTGGAGGGTCTTAGTCAAGGCGATGCCAGCGATCCGGGGACGATCGGTGGGACGAATGATCGGGTGGTGACGACGGACGGGAGTGGAGCGGCGAAGGTGCGCTTGACTTTGACCGGCCGGAATCAGTTCATCCGCGGGGAGAGCACTGATCCTTGAGAGCGATGCGCGTGAGGTAGAAGGTCGCTATTCGCCGTCGACCCGCATGTCGAAGGTGAGAATGGCTTTTTCGCCGATGGGGATGGAGTAGGTGACCATATTGATCTCTCCGCCGCCTTTGTCGAAGTACGGTTCGGTCCAATGTGGTTTTTGTTCGCTCAGGGGCGCTTTAAACCAATCCCAGGTCGTGTAGTCGTATCCGTGTTCCTTACCGATGTTTCCGATGTCGAAAGCGCGCAGCAACCGTTCTTTGTCACGGTGGACGTAGGGGCTGTATAAGATGCGGCCGTCTTCGGTGATGTTGTCCTGGAGGAAGAAAGTGTGTCCTTGGAGGAATTCGGGATTAAACGCGAGGGCGGAACCGTAGACCAGCTCGTCATGTGTTACCATGAGCGTTAGGTAGCTGTAGATTTGCGCTTCTGACAGCAGGTTGTTTTCGAGGGCGGACTCTACTTGTTTGGCGATCGTCTCGGCGTGGGCGGCGAGTCGTTCTTTGTCTTCCGCGCTGACGGTTGAGACGGGCAGCATGACCGATAGAAGGAGGAGGAGGGTGCGGCGATTCATTTTGGTGGCGATGGTTGGGTTAGGAGGGGAAGAGAGCACTAGGGGAACGGTACTCACGTGCCATGGTCACGCAAGTCCGGTTGATCAATTCTTGCGAATTGTTGGTGCAGAATGGGTTATTCGAAGGGACGTTGAAAAGAAATCCATCTGCTTTGATATTTGTGTTGGTGGTGGAGGCGCAAGTCTACGGTGACAGCAAATTCAGTTCCGTGAAGTAGTCGTGTTTGAAATCGTCGTCGCGGGCGAGGAGGCGGTCGGCATGGTGTTGAGCGTGGGCAGCGATGAGGAAGTCGGCGACGATGCGGCCGCGTTTTCCACCGCGCTGCAGGTATTGGGTGAAACACTTTCCGGCGTGGGCGGCGGCATCGACGCTGCAGGGGACAAAGTCGAGTTGCCAGTCGATGAGCAGATCGTGGACGGTATTTGGTCCTGCGCTGAGAGCGGGTGAGACTTCGGCGAGAGCGATTTCAGAGATGATGAGTTGACCTTCGCTGCGGGCTTGGTTGAGGAGGGCGAGGGAGCGGTTTCGCCACGTCGGGTCGTCAACGATGACGTCGAGCACGATCGAAGTATCGACGGCGGTGATCATCGATCGCGAATCGTGTCGAGATATTCATCGATGCTTTTGCCGAAAGGGAGCGCTCCTTTGCCGACCCATTTTTCGAAGGGATTTTCGGGGATGGATTTGGCGGCGACAAGTTTGCCGGCTTGTTCTTCGAACTGGAGGACGGCACCGGGGCGGATGCCGAGTTGTTCGCGCAGTTTTTTGGGGATGGTGACTTGGCCTTTTTCGGACACCTTGGCTTTCATACTTTTAATATAAGAATTCCTACTAAAAAAGTAAACCTTTTATTTACAGTAAGTTACGCAGACGGTGTATCGCGTAAGCGGCGATCGTGCCGGTGGGGATTACTGAAAGAGAGAGAGTTGGGGGGTTTCGGACTCGGGGAGGTCCTCTTGTTTTTTGCGGGGCTTGCGCTTTTTCGTTTTGGGAGAGCCCCCCTGGGAGTCCTCGTCGTTCTGGTGAGGAGTAGCTGCTGCCTTGTCTTGGTCGGGGCGGGAGGAGTTGGCTTCGAGGTGGTTCAGGATTTCTTTGGAACGATGGATGATTTCGTCGGGGAGACCGGCGAGGCGGGCGACTTGGATGCCGTATGATTTGTCGGCGGCGCCGGCGACAATTTTGCGGAGGAAGATGATCTGTTCGTTCCATTCGCGCACGGCGATGTTGTAATTCTGGACGGCATCGCGCGTGCGGGAGAGGGAGGTGAGCTCGTGGTAGTGCGTGGCGAAAAGCGTGCGTGCTTTGATGGTGTCGTGGAGGTATTCCGCGACGGACCAGGCGATGGAAAGGCCGTCGAAGGTGGCGGTGCCGCGGCCGATTTCGTCGAGGATAACGAGGGATTTATCCGTGGCATTGTTCACAATGAGCGCCGTTTCATTCATCTCGACCATGAACGTGGATTGGCCTTTTGAGATATCGTCTGAGGCGCCGACGCGGGTGAAGATGCGGTCGACGAGGCCGATCTCCGCGGAGTGGGCGGGGATAAAAGAGCCGATCTGGGCCATCAGCGTGAGGAGCGCGACCTGTCGGATGTAGGTGGATTTACCGGCCATATTGGGGCCGGTGATGAGGAGGACGCGATTTTGTTTGGGCTCGAGATGGGTGTCGTTGGGGACGAATTTTTCGACGGTGACGTTTTGGTCGAGGACCGGGTGACGGCCTTCTTTGATGATGAGGTTCCGCGAGTTGGCGAGGACTGGGCGGGTGTATTGATAGAGTTGCGCGGTGGCGGCGAGGCCGCAGAGGACATCGAGGGTGGCGAGGGCTTCGGCGGTATTCTGGATGTCTTCGAGGTATTCGAGGACGCGTTCGCGGAGCTTGAGGTATTCTTCGTATTCCAGGTTTCGCGCGCGTTCGTCGGCGCCGAGGATTTTGTTTTCGAACTCCTTGAGTTCGGGGGTGATGAAGCGCTCGGCGTTGACCATGGTCTGCTTGCGCTGGAAGTCGTCGGGGACTTTGTCGAGGTGGGTCTTCGTGACCTCGATGAAGTACCCGAAGACGTTGTTGTATTTCACCTTTAGCGAGGGGATGCCGGTGCGTTCGGATTCTCTGGCTTGGAGTTCGGCGATCCATTGTTTGCCCTCGCGGGAAGCGGAGCGGAGTTCATCGAGGGGTGGGGAATATCCGTCGCGGAAGATACCGCCATCTTTGATTGTGGCGGGCGGTTCGTCGTCGAGGGCGGCTTCGAGGAGAGTGGTCAGCGGTGTGAAGTCGCGGAGGGCGCGGAGCAGGGTATGCGCGAGTGGTGTGTTGGACTGGTCCGGGCGCGTCGAGATTTGGGTGATAAGGCCTTCGAGGTGTTGGCGGAGTGCGGGGATTTGCTGGAGGGACTTGGAGAGGGCGAGGAGGTCGCGGGCATTGCCGGAGCCTTGGGAGAGGCGGCCGAGGGTGCGTTCGACGTCGCGAATGTTTTTGAGAGACTCCTGGATTTGAGTGAGGAGGAAGGGTTGCTCGAGGAACTCTGCGATGAGGTCCTGGCGGGCGACGAGTGTTTCGAGGTCGCGGAGGGGGTGGAGGATCCAGTCGCGGAGTTTGCGGCCGCCCATGGGGGTGGCGGTTTTATCGAGAGCGCCGAGGAGCGTGTGTTCCGTGCCGGGGCCGCTGCGGGATTCGACGAGGTCGAGGTTTTGCTGACTGGCGGCGTCGATAAGGACGAAGTTTTGGCGGGCGTAGGTTTGAAGTTTGCGGACGTGGCCGGTGCTGCGGCGGAGTTGGTTTTCGAGGTAGTGGAGGATCGCGCCCGCCGCGCTGACGGCGGCGGGGAGATCCGTGCAGCCGAAGCCGTCGAGGGACTGGACTTTGAAGTGATCGACGAGGAGGTGTTGGGCTTGTTCGTGTATGAAGGTGTATCCGTCGTAAGGCAGGGCATTTCTCAGGTCGGCGAAGGCGTCGGGTTGTTCTTCGCTGTAGAGCAGTTCCGAGGGGCGGATGCGGGCGAGTTCGTCGAAGAGGGATTCTTTGTCGGGACACTCCGTGAGGCGGAACTCGCCGGTGGAATGGTCGACGTAGGCGAGGCCGTATCGCGCGGCTTTGCCGGGTGCGGCGAACACGGCGGCGAGGTAGTTGTGTTTTTTATCGTCGAGGAGATTGATGTCGTCGATTGTCCCGGCGGAGATGATTTGGGCGATTTCGCGTTCGACGATTTTGCCGGGCTGGGGTTCGGAGGTTTGTTCGGCGATCGCGATGCGCATGCCGGCTTTGACGGCTTTGGCGATGTAACCCTCCGCGGAATGATGGGGGACGCCGCACATGGGGATGCCATTGCGTTTCGTGAGGGCGACATTGAGGAGGGCGGCGGCTTTTTTGGCGTCTTCGAAGAACATCTCGTAAAAATCCCCGAGGCGGTAGAAGAGGAGGATGTCCTTGGGCAGGGAGTGGCGCATGGCCTGGTATTGCTCCATCATGGGCGTGAGCTTGGGGGCGGCGCCTTTGCCGCTTGCTGCTGCCGAGCCGGTGCTGCCTTCCCCGCCGGATGCTGATGCTGCCATTGGGGAAGCGTAGAGAAGAAGGGACCTGCGGCCAATGAATAATTAGGAATTAGCCATCAGGAATTCCCTTGGGGTGAGGAATCTTGGCGGGGGGGAGGAGCGCGCGGAGGCGGGAATTTTGAACAGTGAATGGTGAATTTTGATCGAGGGGAACGCGTGTCTATCGACTCAAGGGGTTCACGTGTCGTCTTTGGCGATGATTTCCTGCAGGCGGGCGGCGTCGGCCTGATCTTGGGGGCGGCCGGAGGCGAGCTTGTTTTTGATGTAGGCTTCTTTGCCGAGGTAGGAGACCGGGAGACCGTCAAGATTACCGGCGACGCGGGTTTCCCAGGCTTCCGTCCAGTCGACGCCGGAGATTCCGGTAAGGAGGTCGATACGATTTGGTTCGAGTCCGAGCTGAATGACCTGATCGGGGGTGGCGAAGTCGTCGGCTGAGAGCCCGGTGGATGCGAAGCCGAAGGCATCGATTACCTTAGTAAGCCGTTCGCGGTTCGCATCTGAGGTTCCGACAAGGAAGTCGATGTCCTTGGTGTATCGCGGTAGGCCATGCCAGGCGAGGGCGTGAGCGCCGACAATGACGAACTCAACTCTTTGAGAGTTCAACAATTCGATAAACTCTCTTAAGTCGCTGCTCAGGATCATGCTTACTGCCGTTTCGAGCGATTAATTCGAGGAGGATTTTAACACGCTCGCTCGGCGTGAGGGAGCGGTAGTACGCGATGTCCGCGGAATCCGATTTCTCGAAGGTGCGGAACTTCTGGACGGTTTTCTCCACGGAGGAAAGATACGTGTGGGAGTGGGGAAAAGCGAGACTTGATGCCGGGAAACGGCCTGGGTGGATGAAGGCGGGCGGGCGCTGCCGACCGGATTGGTCGGGAGTTGTCTGAGAGTGTGAGGTTGGAGGATGGGATCGAGATTTTTAAAGGAGCGATCCGCTTGATGCGCGCGGGCATTCGACACCAGTTTACTGAAGCGGATGAAGGACGGATGGAAGAGATTTTGGGGGAGTGGTGGGGACGCTTGAGGCCGGGGAGGCATGAGTGTGGGCATGATGATAACAAGGAGCTTGAGGGCGCACTTGGGGGAATCTTGACATCCGAAGTGGCGGAGGGGAGATTCGGCGTCGCTAATGAGGATACTTTCGGGGCTTCAACCATCGGGGAAACTTCACCTGGGGAATTACTTCGGGATGATGGAACCGGCTTTGCAACTTCAGGATGAAGGGGAGGCCTTTTATTTTATTGCAGACTATCATTCGCTGACGTCGGTGGGGGACCCCGGGGAGTTACGGGAGAACGTGCGGGATCTGGCGATTGATTTGTTGGCGTGTGGTTTTGATCCGGCGAAGGCGGTCTTGTTTACACAGAGCGATGTGCCGGAGGTGACGGAGCTGACATGGATCCTGAGTTGTTCCACGCCAATGGGATTGCTGGAGCGGTGTCATTCGTATAAGGACAAGATCGCGCAGGGGATCGCGGCGAGTCATGGCTTGTTTGCCTATCCGGTATTGATGGCGGCGGACATTTTGCTGTATGACAGCGATGTTGTGCCAGTGGGGAAGGATCAGAAGCAGCACTTGGAGGTGACGCGGGACATCGCGATTAAGATCAATGAGCGGTATGGGGAAGGGACGCTGAAGTTGCCGGAGCCACGGATTCGTGAGGGGACCGCGGTGGTGCCGGGGATTGACGGGCAGAAAATGAGCAAGAGCTATGAAAACACCATACCGATTTTTGATACGGAGAAGCGGGTGCGCAAGCGGGTGATGCAGGTGGTGACGGATTCGACGGCGGTGGAGGATCCGAAACCGTTGGAGGGGTCGAATATCTTGGCGCTGTATCGGCTGGTGGCGAGCGCGGACAAGGTGTCGGCGATGGAAGAGCGGTTTCGGGCGGGGGGTGAAGGGTATGGGGTGTTCAAACAGGAATTGTTTGAGGCGATCTGGTCGTTTTTTGGTGAGGCACGGGAGAAGCGGGCGGAATTGGAGGCGGACGTGGCGCATGTGGATGGAGTGTTAGCGGCGGGAGCGGAGAAGGCGCGTGGGGCGGCGGCCCCTGTTTTGGGGCGGGTTCGTCGGGCGGTGGGGTTGGATTAGCGGTGCTTTGCGGGATTTTCAAAAATGGTTGCAAAGGGGGGGAAGCGGGATTAAATAGCGATTTGAGAACTGGGATCGTTCGTCAGGTTCGGGAAAGGCTTGAATTGGGACGGGACGATCAGAGGTAAAGAAGAGAAAAGCGGAGGGTTGAAGGAATGCTGGATTACGAGGTGAATGACGACCGGCGTGGTGACAATGATCCGATTCATACGGAGAAAATTGTCACGGACCGGAAGATATTCTTTCTGGATCTGCGTGAGAACGATCGAGGCCGTTTCATCAAAATTACCGAGGACGTTCGGGGTCGCCGTGACACGATCATGGTGCCATGCGAAGTGCTTGATGATTTGATTGAATCGCTGCAAGAGATTGCTTCCATCGACAGGGATTCGGATTGAGTAGTTGATTGATTACAGGGACCGGAGGCTGATCGGAAGACGCGTGCGGACAGAAGTGGTTGATCGGAGGGTTGACCAGTCTGTTGTGTTATGGAGAGGCTTTGACGATGGCGTGATCAGGTTTTTGCCGGTTCGTCCTCGTGAGTGGCCGCCTTGGCTTGTTCGGCGGCGACAACGTTGCCTTTGAGTTCGGCAAAGATGAGTCGACCGGCACTGGTTTGAAGGGCGCCGGCGACAATGATTTGCTGGGTAGTGCCGATGAGCTCGGCGGCGTGATTGACGACGATCATGGTGCCATCGGCGAGGTATCCGACACCTTGGTGTGAGTCTTTCCCTTCTTTTACGAGGGCGAGGTCCAGCTCGTCGCCCGCGACGACGACGGGGCGCATGGCTTTGGCCAGTTCGATGAGGCTGAGGACGGCGACGCCCTGGAGGCGGGCGACTTTGCCTAGATTGGTATCGTTCGTGAGGATGCGGGCACCGACGATGCGGGCGAGGCGAATCATGCGAGTGTCGACGGGGTCCTGACTTTCCTGGAGGGCTTCGTGGACGGTGATTTCGAGGCCCGGTGTTTGCTTCATTTTGTTGAGGCATTCGAGGCCTCGCTTGCCGCGTTCCTTTTTGATGTCATCGCCGGAGTCGGCGAGGATGTGGAGTTCATCGAGGACGAAGCGTGGCACGACGAGGGAACCGCTGAGGAAACCAGTCGCACAGATGCGGGGGATACGGCCATCGATGATGACGTTTGAGTCGACCAAGATGGGTTGGCCTTGGACGGCTTCCTGGCGGAATCGGACGTAAGGGATGATGAAGGAGAACTCTTCACGATCGCTGCGCAGAGCGAGCATCATTCCGAGAAAACCGAGGCCGGTGTAGAGGGCGAGTTGGAAGATCGCTTTAGCGGTGAGCACGGTGACTTCATCGTATTTCGCCATCCACGGGGTATCGAAGATATCGATGCGCGTCACGAGGAAGGCGCAAAGGATCCCGACGAGGAGTCCGATGGCGGCGGAGGAGAAGGCTTTGAAAGTGAAATCCTTGATGGCCATCTCGATGAGGATGATGATGCCTCCGAAGAGGGCGCCTCCGAGGATACCAGCCCAGACTTGGCCGCGGATCCCGGCATCGATACTGAGGCCGACGAGGCAGCAGATAAGGATCAGGAAGACCCGCGCGAAGGACACGGAGAAGGGCGAGTTCATGGGAATGGAAGACTAGGAACGGGGTGATGTATCGGAGGGAGACCGTGACGCGAGCCCGAGCATGGGTTCGGGGCGGCGGCACCACCTCCCCAGGTTATGATTCTCTGATTCGAGCGCGATCGGGCGGCTGAATCAAGGCGAAAAGGGACGCTGGTCGTGAAGGGTGGGATGTGAAAGGTGTTCAAGCGGAATACGGAGCCGATGCTCATGGCGGATTAGTGGGCGAACTTAGGGATCCATTTTCGGTGTGTGGTGCGGACGGCGCGGTAGACGGGGGAGTGGAAATGGATGGTGAAGATGCTGTCGATGATGCAATTGCCCTCGGAGCCGGCGGCGGGTAACGGCAGGCGATGCGACGTGTTGGGGATGAAGGATCGAAGGAAGGATGCGACCAAGAGTTTGAAATAGAACTGGCCAGAGTTCAGGTCTGAGAGGTTTTTCGCGCAATTGACCTTGAGACGGACTGGCGATCCCGTCGATGCCCTGTCCCGTCGTCAAGGTCGCCTCGTATGAAATTGAGCATCTGTGGAAGCACTCAAGCGATGGACAGGGCTATGTTTGCGAAGCTCACTGTCAAAGGCGTGATTGTCTCTGAGCTTTGCGATCTCATCCCCGCGGAAGATGGCGTGGTCGGAGAGATGTGGGTTTACGTCAGCGATGGAGACAGGAGACAGACCCTTTGGCATTTATTTGATCAGATGGCAAGCGATGTCTCTTGAGGGCGGGGGTTCCCGGCCTTGTGGCCAGGGGCGGGCAGGGAGGTTTTGCAACAATGCGATCGTTTACTCGGCGATGGTGCGGCCGGTGACGGCTTCGTAGGTGGGATGTTCTTCGATTTTGGTGTCGCCGGGGTGGGTTCCGGGGAGGATTTGGAAGCGGGGGTCGAAATCGACCATGGTGACGGCGAGTTTTTCGAGGATGCTAAGATCGCCGTCCGCTTTGCAGGCGCCTTCGGCGATCTGTTGTTCCAACTCTTTGGCGCCCATCATGGTCAGTTCCAGGTCCGAGCGATTGATGGTGAGTGTGAGGTCGGGATTTTCCGCCAGATAGCCTTCGATGTTTGTGAGGGTGGCGTTGCTCAGTTCGATGAGGAATTTTTCTCCGTTATCGGGCGTAATGAGATTGATCGTGAACTCCAGGTCCCCGGCTTTTCGGCTGTCCATTTTGATGCCGAGGAAGTTGAGGAACAGCTCCGTGGACATGGCCTGGATGACCTCGGGGCTCGTGGTATCCGGGATGGGATCTTGTGGAATGCCGGAGCGCAGTTCGAGGGCGCCGGCGAGGAAGCTGTTGCGAAGGCCCGGGTTTTCCTGTTGGTATCCGAGTTGTTCGAAGACATCGGCGAGGAGGTCTTTGGCTTCCTGGTTATCGGGTTGGGCTTGGACGAGTTTGTTGAGGATTTCGGTGGCGTGTTTGTATTTGCCTTCCTCGTGCAGGGCGCGGCCTTTGGCCATGATGTTGTCGGCACCGCCCATCATTTCGACGTAGAGAGGGGCGGAATCTTCGGGGGAGAGAGGGATGAGAGTGGTGGGGTTGACATCCCAGAATCCGAGGAAGCGCTGGACGACTCCGCGCGAGTTATGTTCGGGGGAGCCGTGGTATCCGCGGGTATGCCATTGCTCTTGCAGGCCTTTGGGCAGCTCGTAGTGGTTGTGGATTTGGTTGATGGTGATGCCTTGGTTGGCGTAGTGCAGGCATTGGTTGTTCATGTTGGCGTAGAGGTCCCGTTGGGCGCGGAGGACCTCCTGAATGCGGTCGTTGCCCCAGCGTGGCCAATGGTGGGACGCGAACATGACTTCGGCGCTGCTACCGAAGCGGAAGAGGGCTTCGCCGATGTATTTCGACCAGTTAAGGGCATCGCGCACCTGGGCACCGCGGAGGGTGTAGATATTGTGGAGAGAGGCGACAACGTTCTCGGCCATCCAGAGGGCTTTGTGGTCCGGGAAGTAGGTGTTCATCTCGGTGGGTGCCTCGGTGTTCGGGGTGTTTTGGTGAATCATGAGGACCCCATCCACGGTCATTTCCTCGATGGGTTCCTCCACGAGATGGGTGGGCGCGACGAGGCCGATGGCGCCGCTGGAGACTCCTTGCCCGAGTCCCTGGCCGACGTATCCGTGGGGACCGGCGGGGAGGTTCAGGCCGTATTGGTAGAACAGTCGCCGGTTCATGGCGTTGCCGGCGTAGACGTTCTCGGAGATGGTGTGGTTCATGAAGTTCTGCGGCGCGATTATTTCGATCTTGCCGGCCTGCAGATCTTCGTCGCTGACGATCCCGCGCACGCCGCCCCAGTGATCTCCATGGGAGTGTGAGTAGATGACAGCGGAGACGGGGAGGCCTTCCCCGACGTGTTCTTGGAAGAGCTTCCATGCGGCGCGAACGGGTTCCGCACTGACGAGGGGATCAATGACGATCCAGCCGGTCTTGCCGCGGACGAAGGAAATGTCGGACAGATCGAAGCCGCGCACCTGGTAGATGTCATCGGTGACTTTGTAGAGGCCGTAATTATTGTTGAGACGCGACTGACGGAGGAGGGAGGGGTGGATGCTGTCGAATTCGCGATCTTCTTCGAGGAATTGGAAGCGCGCCATGTCCCAGGCGGGGTGTCCGGCGTCGGACATGATTTTGAGGTCCTCCATGGGCGCGATGAATCCTTTCTCCTGTTCAGTGAAGTCGCGTTCGTCGGAGAAGGGCAGGGTCTTTTTTGAATTCTCGAGAATCTCCCGGGTGAACTTTGAGGGGGCTTTGCCTTTGGGATGGAAGTGTTCTTTCAGGGGTTCACCTGAAGAAGTGGGCGCTGATTGAGCGAGGGAAGAACTTTCCCCGAGGAAGGTTCCGGTGACGGCGAAGGCACCTGCAGTGGCGGGCACGGACTTGATGAACTGGCGTCGAGATGGCATAGAATTCGAGCGGGGTTTCAGAGTTTTAGGGGTTTCGGAAAAGGGCGTGGGGGTTCGTCCGAGGGGAGGCAACATGGCAGATTTGGCGGGGCTCGCCAAGCAGTCCGTGAGTGTTTTGCGAGCTCAGCGGAAAACGGTGTCGATGCCCATAGCGGATTTGCGGGCGAACTTGGGGATCCATTTTGGGCGCGTGGTGCGGATGGCGTGGTAGACGAGGGAGAGAAAATGGATGGTGAAGATGCTGTCGATGACGCGATATCCGCGGCGCCGGCGGAGGGCGACGGCGAGGGACCAGTTGAGGAAGCGGCGGCGCATATGGAAGGGTTGAAAATCTAGGCGGATGGCGTATCGGGGGCGGAGGCTCTTTGGGTATGCTTTTTTGTATTTTTTCTTCGCTTTCTTGAGGCGTCTCCGGATTTCGTCGTCGTATGGGCGGAAGAAGTATTCCCGTGCGAGGGCGAGAATTTGGAAGGTGTTCTGCATGAACTCGATATCCTCGACGGGGAGATTGGCCTCGGCGGCGAGCGTTTTCATCTCGTCGATTTTCCCGAGGGCGGAGCGGCCGGCGCGGATGCAGTCTTCGGGGTCGCTCACGAAGTGGCGCATGAGTTTGCGGAGGGAGTGGTTGACGAAGATATTGTTCCAGTAGACGCCGAGGAGTGTGGGAATGCGGACGCGGCGGAAGAAGAGTTTTTGTTGGGCGAATTCCTCGACGTAAAGCAGTTGCTTAATGACTTCATCGGCGAGTCGGAAGAACTCGAGGAGGTGACTCTGGCCGGCGTCGGGAAGGCAGGCTTTGAGGGCGTCCTCCACGGGGATGCCGTCGCGGAAGACTCTTAGGGTAACGAAGGTATTGATTTCGGTCCATGGTGATCCTTCACCGATGTAGGCGAGGCGGCGAAAGGGGTGCCACCCTCCGGTCTGGCACCAGACGCAAATGCCCACGAGGTTGGGTGCCTGTTTGAGGTCCCGAGCGAAGTGCTCGTAATCCCAACCGACAAAAGACGGGTATTCGCCGCAGCCTTCGTATTCCCGTCGCGTTTGGAGCTCGACAATGGTGGGGAGTTGGGTGCGGAAGAAGTTCGCGTTGAGCGGCAAGTATCGGAAAAAATCGGACTCGCCGTATTTCATCGACACGATGATGGCGTGGCTTTCGATCTCTTTGAGGGCCCGGGCGAAGGTGCGGCGGTGCCACATAAGGTCGCCGACGCGATAGGCGCCGACGGTCCACGTGCGGAAGATGAGTTTGCGGTCGTGGTGTTCGAAAACCGGGAGGAGCTCACGGAGGAAGGCATTGACCGTGGCCGGTGTTTTCAGGTGGAGCTCTGAATTGAAATCGCCCTCGACGTCGAGGCCGTCTGTTTCGCCGATGCGGAGGATGAGGCCGGCGACTTGCGGGAAGTCTTGGAGGAACTCATCGATGAGATTGCGAACAAAGGTGTTCGTTTTGGTGGGATCGGCTCCGAGGCGTTCCTTCAGGGCGGGGGTGTAGGAGACGATGTCGGTAGTGAGGTAGACTTGGAGTTTGTGGTTTTCGGCGATCGTAAAGAGCTTGGAGAACTCTTCGCGGAAAATGGCGATGCGGTCGCGGATTTGGGGTTCTATCCATTCGTGGTCAGCGAGGTGGGCGAGATCGTCGAGGGAAATGGCATTGTATCCAATTTCTGCGACGCGTCGGCAGAAGACATCGAAGTCTTTGCGGATGCGATCGAAGAGCCGCGTGCGTTCGGGTTCGTCGAGCTTGAGTTGGTCAAAGGGGATTTTGGACCAATTGATTTTGTAGCGTGCATCGTCCCGGAAGAAGGGACCGATGGCATCGATGAGAAAGAGATTCATTGTGGGGGGTTGGCTTCCTGGAGGAAGGCGGAGGGCGGAGAGCGTTCAGGAAGCGGCATGGGTAGGCTCTGCTTGCATGTTTTCCTTCCCTCCGACGAGGGGCTGGGCAATGGCCCCCCCCTTTGGTTTTCGGTGGGAGCGTTCGCAGAAGTCATGGTAGGTAATCACCTCGAAACTGCGATCGAGATTCTCCACGACGGCCGTGAGGGATTCGACCCAGTCTCCTGAGTTCAGGTAGTGGACATCGCCGATGTGTTTGTCGGCCGGGGTATGGATGTGGCCGCAGATAATGCCTTGGCAACTCCGGTGGGCGGCGAATTTTTGGAGTTGTTCTTCGTAGTTGCCGATGAAGTTGACGGCGGATTTGACCTTTGCTTTGACGGCTTTTGATAGTGAGAACTGGGGCTTGCCGCGCAGAATCCGGTATTTGTTGTAGACACGATTTACTTTGAGGAGGAAGGAATATCCGACGGCGCCGAGAAGCGCCATCCACCGGTGATTGGTCGTGACCACGTCAAAGCCATCGCCGTGGGTGACGAGGTATTTCCCGTGCGGGGAGTGATGGACGTGTTCCATGGTCATCTCGAGATTATCGAGTTTCAGGGGAAGGAAACGGGTGAGGATATCGTCGTGATTGCCCCGGATATAGACGACCTGGGTATCATCACGTTGCATTTTTTTGAGGACGAGACGGATAAAGTAGGTATGGGATTTGGTCCATCTCCCGGAGCGACTGAGGCTCCAGGCATCGATGATGTCGCCATTGAGGACCAGTTTTTCGCAGCGGGTGTTGCGCAGGAAATGAATCACTTGGGTGACCTTGCTATCAGGCGTGCCGAGATGGATATCGGACAGGAAAATGGTTTTGAAGCGAAGGACCTGTTTCTTTTTTGGCTTGGGTGTGTTCATGGATACGACCGTGGCAGTTGACTGTTGATTTGGGAGTGATCCTCTTAGATTGAGCTCGAATTGTTTGACGATGGTATCCCAGGAGAGTTTGAGCGCGGTTTGTCGGGCGCGTTCGGCGACGGAGATTGAGGTCCAGTGTTGGAGGGCAAGAGTGGCTTTTGCGAAGAAGGCATCTTCGTCATCGAAGGGAGCGTGGAAGCCGTTGGAGCCGTCTTCGATGAGTTGTTGGGAGCAAGCGTATTTGAAGCTGACGGAAACGAGACCGGAGGCGAGGGCTTCGAGAAGGACATTTCCGAAGGTTTCTGAGAGGGATGGGAAGACGAAGATATCGGCGGACGCGTAATGCTGAGCGAGGTCATCGTCGCAGCGCATTCCGGCGTAGATGAAATCGGGATGTTCTTTTTCGAGTGCGATGCGCTGTGGGCCGTCGCCGACGAAGACGCAGCGGGTTTCCGGGCGGACGGCTTGGTAGAATTGGAAGGTGCGAGCAGCGAGGGCAAGGTTCTTTTCGGAGGCGAGCCGGCCGACGAACATGGCGACGGGAGTATCGTCTTTGGCGCCCCAGCGTGAGCGGAGTTTTTGATTGCGTTTATTGGGGGAAAAGAGTTGTGTATCGACGCCTCGACCGAGAACCTTCACGCGTTCGAAGCCGGCTTGGGTTAGCTGGTTAGCGGTATCGTGAGAGGGAACGAGGGTGCAGGCGGTTTTATTGTGAAGCGAGCGGAGGTATGAGGTGGCGGCGCGTTCGAGAATGGGGAGCTTGTAGTCATGTGTGTAGGTGTGGAAATTAGTGTGGAAACCGGAGACCACCGGGAGGCCAAGAGCGCTTGCGGCGGCGACGGCGGAATATCCAAGGGGGCTTTCGGTGGCGACGTAAAGGGCGTCCGGCGGGATTTTAGACCAAAGCGAGCGCAGTTTTCGTGTGGCGGGGAGGCCAAGGCGGAGATTCGGGTATCCGGGAAGGGGGATTGATGTGAGGGCGAGCTCTGTGAAGTTTGGGTGTTCGATGACGGGTGGTGAATTCTCTTGGACTTCTGGAGCGGGTCGGCAGAGGTGGACGTGGTGACCGCGGTCGAGGAGACCGGTCGTGAGTCGATGAAGAGTCATGGCGACGCCGTTGACGTCGGGCGGAAAGGTATCGCTGACGAGGGTGATTCTCATGCGTTCTCAGGGGAAGATCGAATGGAGTAGTGACCGCTGGGGCGTTGGGATCGAGCGGAAGAAAAGAGGGGCGGTTGGGGGCAAGGAGGTTGGCCGGCCCCCGATGAACTATGGCAGCAGGGACTTCGGGAACCGGCCAACGCAGCATGGTTCACCAACAGGAGAATGATTTCGGGAGGAGACCATTCCCGCAATTGCGAAACTCGAGGTATCTGGGAACGATTGTTGATATCGTCTAGAAATTCAGGTCCTTGGTGTTTCGGGCGGCGGGTCTTGTTTTTGTGTTGTTGTGAGAGTAAAGCGGAACAGGTTCTGAGTGGCTAATCGTATTGTGTGAAAAAGTTGTCACTTTGTCAGGGTAAGATACAGAGGCATGGCTCGAAGGGCTTGAGAGAGAAATTGCCCAACGGGTGTATTCGTTGTTAGGATGGTTCGTGATGGGAAAAGCATGCATGGGGATTTGGGCGGCGATTATCGTCAGTGGTGTTTTGCCGAGGACTTCGGTTTGGGCAAAGACGTGGACGGATCGGGACGGGAACGCGATTGAGGCGGAGCTGGTGGGGTATTCACCGGCGGATGAGATCGTCACGGTTTCGAGGCAGGGAAAAGAATTTCGCTTACCGCTGGCGCGGTTGAGTGACGAGGACCGGGAATTTGTGCTGAGTTTTCATGAGAACAAGCTCAAGGTGAATGCTACGAAAGCTGCGGCGTTGCGTGGCTTGTTCGAGTCGGTGCCTGTGGCGAAGCGGGCGTTTTCGACACCGGAAGGATACTTGCGAACGAAGGATGCGCAGCGCTATGTGCAATCGTTTTTATGGCGTGGGGAGACGCCTTTGGAGGCGCTTGGATATGATCTGGCGCAGGAGCGTCTTGCGATCTGGGCGCCAGATAATTACGATGGGGTGACTCCGTTCGGGGTGTATGTGTGCATCAGTTCGAGTGCGGAGGCTTGGTGGCCGCGGGGCGAGTATGAGGTTCTGTTTAAGAAGCATCGCTTGATCGTCGTGTCGGCTTACGATGCTGGCAACGGGCAACACTTGTTTCGCCGTGTGGGCTTGGCTTTGGATGGATTGGCGACGGTGCATGCAACCTATGAGACCGATCCGTCGCGGTATTACGTGGGCGGGGTCTCGGGAGGCGGGATTTGTTCGACGCATTCGGCTTTCTTATATCCGGATCATTTCCGGGCCTCCTTCAATATTGTGCGTGGTGCACTGATTGATTCGTATGTCATGTCTCGGGAGGTTCCGGGTCACTATGAGGAGGGGAAGAAGTATGGGAATACGTGGCCTTTTATGAAGGAGGATGATTGGGAGCGGATGGCGAAGGAGCGTCCTGATTCACGGTGGGTATTTATTTCGGGGGAAAACGACTACAACTATGATTTTGCGCGGGAATCGGAGGGGCAGTGGCTTCGGCGGGGCTTTGCGGCGCGATTTTTCGATGTGCCGGGCATGGCTCATACGAATGCGCCCGCGGAGTGGTTCGAGAAGGCGTTGCTGTGGGTGGAGGAATAGAAGACTGTGCGAAGGGCGGGGATGGTGGAGGTGGATTAGACTGTCGTGGAGCGAGCTTTTAAGCTCCTAGCCCGCGTGGACCCATGTCCGGATCGTCCCATGGGGGAAGTCGAGGGTTTGTGTTGGATAGAGCGGTGAAATGTGAAATATGAGCCGAGGCGGATGAATCATGCGTAACGAACCGTGGTATGAAGGCGTCGCTTACTCTTTGGTTAATGATCGGCATCCTAAGTGTGCTTGGGCTTTTAGACGGAGCGGGTGCAGCGGATTGGCCGGTTTGGCGGGGTCCCAACGGAGATGGGACAGCAGGGGCAGGGACCAATGTTGACCGGCTTCCTTTGACGTGGAGTTCGACATCGAATGTGGTGTGGAAAGCGGACTTACCAGGCGAGGGTCATTCCACCCCCATCGTGGTCGGGGACAAGGTAGTGTTGACGATTTCGGACGAGGAGACGGAGCGGCAGTCGGTTCTGTGTTTGAGCCGTTCTGATGGCTCAGTGTTATGGGACCAACCTCTTTTTTATGGGAAGCTCGCGAAGAAGATTCACAAGAAGAACACGCATGCGACGCCGAGCCCTGCATCGGATGGTGAGCGCGTTTACGTTTCGTTCTTCAATGACGAAGAGGTGCAGCTGACGGCGCTGTCGCTCGGGGACGGGACCCCGATCTGGCAGGTAACGGCCGGGCCGTTCAAGGAGCTTTTCAACTTTGGGTATGCGCCGTCGCCCCTGCTTTATGGAGACTTGGTGATCGTTTCATCCGACTTCAAGCGGGGCGGATTTCTAGCTGCGTACGACAAGAGAACCGGCACGGAAGTGTGGCGTACCCCGCGGACTGGTTCGACGAGTTATTCTTCGCCGATTGTGGGACGAGTGGGTGGCCGGGATCAGTTGTTGATCAGTGGCGACAAACGGATATCGAGTTACGATCCCGCGACGGGGCGGCCGTTATGGTCGGCTAAGGCTGTAACGGAGGCAACGTGCGGGACATTGGTTTGGGATGAGGAACGTGTTTTCGGGAGCGGTGGATTTCCCGGGAAAGAGACGGCCGCGGTGATGGCGGACGGGTCCGGACGGGTGGTGTGGAAGAACAAGGAAAAAAGTTATGAACAATCGATGCTCGTGCATGACGGTTATCTATACACGGTCAACGATGGGGGGATCGGGTATTGCTGGGATGCTACGACGGGGGAAGAAAAGTGGGAGGCGCGTGTGTCCATCGGGGCCATCAGTGCTTCTCCGTTGTTGGTCGGGGACCGGATATATGCCTCATTTGAGAACGGCGTGACGGTGGTTTTTCGGGCTACGCCGACGGGGTTTGAAAAGCTAGCGGAGAATCGGCTTGGGGTGGAGGCGTTTGCGTCGCCTGTCGTTGCAGGGGACCGCTTGTTTTTGCGGGTGGCAGACTATGAGGGAGAGAAGCGTCGGGAGACGCTTTATTGTCTGGGCCTGTAGGCTTGTGGATTACTTTGGGACGTTGGTGGCACCGCGATCGGTGCTGAAGGAGTGTTTAGCGCTGTTTGGCATGGGAAAAGAGAGGTGGATGAGGGGTATCGATTGGCACGCGAAATGCGTCACTTTTCGGGCGGAAGCAGCGGCAAGACTCGAGCAAAATTCCCATGAAGCGCATCGCTATTTTGACGGCGGGGGGCGACACGCCCGCCCTGAACGCAACGATTCACGGTGCGGTGGTGAGGGCAAACCAGTTAAAGGTTGAGATCTATGGGTTAGTGAAAGGGTTCAACTTTGTGAACAACGATCGCGTGCCGCATGTGCATTTGAACCCGTTGTTTCAGGGGATTCCGGAGTTGGATCCGACGCGAGGGGGAACGATTATCGGGGCATCAAGGGACTATGTGGATTCGAACGATGATGCGGCGTTGGCGTTGGCGGAGCATCGCCTGCGGCAGTTGGGGATTGACGGTCTTATTTGTGTGGGCGGGGACGGGACGTTAAACGGGTTACAGCCGCTGGCAGAGCGATTTCCAGCGGTATTGGCGCCGAAGACGATTGACAATGATTTGGGGTTGAACTTTCAGAGTGAGCCGGATGAGTGGGTGCGCAAAGAGAGTGAGGAGGGTGGGAAGCCGAAGTATTCTCGAACGCAGTCACGGGCGACGTTTCACTTAGATCAGATGGTGAATTACGTCACACCGGGGTATGCGACATCGGTATTTGTTTCGGCAGGTGGTGTGGGTCGGCTGAGGACGACAGCGGAGAGTCATCGGCGCATTTCGATCATTGAGGTCATGGGGCGACACTCGGGGTATATCACTTTGGGGACGGCATACGGTCAGCCAGACATCATTTTGGTGCCGGAGTCGCCGGTGCAGATTGACAAGTTGGTCAACCGGATCAAAGAGATTTACGAGTTGCAAAAGAACGTCGTGATTGCGTGCGGGGAAGGGATTGTGGACGAGAACGGCAATGATTTGGGGGCTGAGAAGCGGACGACGGACCCGGCGGGGAATCTGCAGTTGAGTGGAGCGGCGGAAGCGTTGCGGAGCAGACTGATGGAGGCCCTGGGCGATGGATATTTTGACACGTTTCGGCGCGGCATTACGGCGCGTGAGGCGATTTTCACGCGGAAAGTGGGGCACACACAGCGTGGGGGCCGGCCGATTTTATTTGATCGATTTTACGCGGCACAGCTGGGTGCGAAGTCGGTGGATATGTTGTTGGAAGGGCAGAACAACGCTTTATCGATCCTGCAATGGACTCATGACAAGGGCTTTTATGTGGACGGATATGATGCAAACCGATTTCGGGACCGATGGGGTTTGATACATGCACGCGCGATGCATCCTTCGTTTTACGACGCGGACTTGATGAAGCCATCCGCGACAGGGATCGAGTATCTGGTGCCGATTTTCTCGCATGCCATCGGGGACGAGGACATGGAGCACACGCGACAGACATTGTTTGCTTCGGGAAATTTGACGCAGCCTTATCACTCTCTGAACACGGATGTGAACAAGCGGATTCGTTTTTTAAAGACGGGCGGGATACCGGAGGATTCGGGTGACGGGGTGGTGGCCGAGGCGGCGGTGGGTTCGATGTGATTCTGTTAGATGCAGGATCGGATTCGGAATCAAGGAGCGGGAGGTTTGACGGCGATGAACTTTTTGATTCGCTTCATCAAGAAGCCGATCGGTGGGAATTCGCCGTAGACGGGTAGGCTGGCGTCCCAAAAGTCGCGTTGGGAATTAATAGCACCTTGTTCGTCGAAGTGGAGGTGGGTCACGCCGGGGATATCAAACGATTTTCCGCGGAAGCGATAGTTCATTTGCCAGCGGATGAAAGCGGAGCGGTTATCGGGCGCGGGAAGCGTGTCGGTGACCGTGATGGTAACATCTTTCAGCTGTTTAAAGGTATCTTCGAAGACGGCACGCACGTGATCTCGTCCGGATCCCTTGTTGAGTGGATCTTCGAACGTGGCATCTGAGGCGTAAAGTTCGTCGATTCGCCTGAGTTGATCGGGACCGAAGGCGTTGAAGAATTCCGCCATGCGTTCCGCGGGTGCGAGTACATTCATGGCGAACGATACGCTATTTTTATGAATTTGGGGTCAGGAAAGGAAGCGTTTGGGGGAGAGGAAGTCGATGGGGAGCTTAGTGGTGCCGGAGGTCGCTAAATCGGCGGTGATTTCACCGATGGCGGACGCGAATTTGAAGCCGTGTCCGCTGAATCCGCAGGCGATGGTGACGGTTTCCTCGTGGGCGGGGTGGGGCCCGAGGATGAAGTGGCTGTCCGGTGTATTGGTGTAGAGGCAAACAGTTGATTCGAGGAGCGGGCCATCGCTCCCGGGCAGGAAGTCGTGCAAGAAGCGGCGGAGGGCGTCGGTTTCTTCGTCGGTGGGCAGGTGTTGCGGGTGGTGGAGGTCGGCGGGATTGATTTCACGGCCGGGTTTGTGGAGGGCGAGCTTCAGGCCATTGTGACCGGGGGCGATGGGGAAACCATAGTATCCGTAGGGCGTTTCTGATTCGATGAACCAGCAAGGGAAGCTGCCTTGTGCGTAATTTTGCGGGTCATTCTTGGGCACAAACCAAGCGAGCACCTGGCGGGTTACCTTGAATTCAACGGCGATGTCTCGGAGAAAATCTGCGATCCAACCCCCGGCCGTGATGATGAAGTGATCCGCGTAATAGGTATCGCGTGGAGTGGTGACTTCGACGCCATTCAAGGTGGGGCGCCATGCGGTGACGGGTTCGCCTGTGTGAATCTGTGCACCGAAGTTTTGGGCGAGCTTTGCGTGGGTGCGGACGGCTTCTTCCGGGACGAGGTATCCGCCTCTTTCTTCGAAAAATGCGGCGAAGTTGGGAGGCAATCGGAAAGCCGGAAAGCGGGTGCGAATATCGTTGGGATCGTCGATATAGTCGTGAGGTAGTTTGTGTTCTTTGGCGGCCTCGAGGGCTCCGGGAACGATGGCGCCATCCGGCGCACCGAAGTAGACGGCGCCGGTGAGATGGAAGAAAGGTGTCTCGCTTTGTTCTTGGAGATCGCTCCAGAGATCATACGCGCGTTGGAGGAGGGGAACGTAGTCGGGGTGTTCATAGTAGGATTGGCGGATCATGCGCGAGCGACCGTGGTGGGATCCCAGATTATGCGGGATTTCGTGGGGGTTGAGGCCAAGAACCCGTTTGCCTCGTTTCGCAAGGTGGTAGGCGGCAGCGCTGCCCATCGAGCCGATTCCGGCGATGATGACGTCGTAGGAGGAAGACATGAGTTAGAATCGGAGAGCTGGAATCAAAAAGGCGGAATACATTTCGCAAACCAAAAGCACGTTGGTAGACTAAGGCTATGAATGTAGATCGAATTTTTTGTTTGGCTGGTTTTATTCTTTCTTCGGTCGCGGGCGGAGCGTGGGCGGAGACGATGGTGTATGTCTCTGAGGGCAAGGACAATCAAATCGGGGTTTATTCCATGGATGAGGCGACGGGTGAGTTGAGTGAAGTTGAGAAAGTGGCGCTGGGGGGATCGCCGGGGTGTTTGGCCTTGAGTAAGGACGGCACCAAGATTTATGCGGCGGTCCGGACGACAGCGGAGTTTGCCACGCTGGAGATCGATGAGGATACAGGGAGGTTACGGGAGGTGGGTTCGGTGCCGGCTGCCGGTGGAGCGGCGTATATATGGGTGGATGCGACGGGGGAGTGGCTATTGGCAGCGTATTACCGGGATGGATTGGTGAGTTCGAGTCGGATTGAGGATGGCCTGGTGACGGGGGAGCCCGTGAGTGTTTTGGAAGTGGGCGAGAAGGCGCATTGCATTCAAACGGATCCGTCCAACGGCTATGCCTTTTGTCCGCACACGATGGATTTGAACAAGGTGGATCAGTTTACGTTTGATGCGGAGACCGGAGAACTGATTTTGAATCCAGCGGGGGCGGCGATGGCGGGTGCGGAAGGTGCGGGGCCGCGTCATTTGCAGTTTCATCCAAACGGGAAGTGGGTGTACCTAGTGAATGAACAAGGGAAAAGTGTTAGTCGGTGTGATTTTGACGGGGTGAGCGGGACCTTGACCTTGCGCGAGACCGTATCGACTCACCCGGAGGATTGGGATCCATCAGAGGGTTCGTGCGCGGACATTGAGATTACCACGGACGGGAAGTTTTTGTATGCGTCGAACCGCGGGCACAACAGTATTGCCGGCTTTTCAATTGATGGGGATACCGGGGAATTGACGGCACTGGGTCAGACTCCGACAGGGGATACGCCGCGCTCTTTCAACTTGGTGCCGGTAGGAAATGAAGAGTTTGTGGTGGCGGCGGGTCAGCGGTCCGACACCTTGACGGTGTATCGACGGGATGCCGCGACGGGCGTGTTGACGAAGATCGAGACCATCCCAAGCGGTGGGGGGCCGGCTTGGGTGCTGGCGGTGAGCGAGAATAGTGATTAGTGAATGTTGATTTAAAGGCATAGTGGTGGGGAAGGACTTGATTTTGAGGGGTGTATGAGGGGAGGATGGGGGTATGCCAGCGTTACGGGTTGAGAAGTCGATCGTCATCAACGCGCCTGCGGAGAAGGTGTATGGGGTGGTGCGGGATTTTAAGGAGTGGGTGCCGTGGTCGCCCTGGTTGATTGCTGAGCCGGGGTGTTCGGTTAGTTATGCGGATGACGGGATGAGCTATTCCTGGGATGGTCGAATTATTGGATCGGGAAAGATGATCTTGTTGCAAGAAGATGCGCCCCGCGCGATGCGGTATCGGTTGAATTTTCTGAAGCCGTGGAAATCGGAGTCGGCGGTGGCTTTTGATTTCGTGGAGAAAGACGGGGGCACGGAAGTGACGTGGTCGATGGATGGATCGTTGCCGATCTTCATGTTTTGGATGAAGACGATGATGGTTTACATGGTGGGAATGGATTACGAGCGCGGCTTGAAGATGCTGAAGGATTACGTGGAGACAGGATCGGTGCCGTCGGAGGTGGCGTTCCCGGGCGAAGAGACCTATTCGGGATGTCGGTATGTGGGTATTGCCACGGAATGCGCGATTGAGAACATTGGCGATTCGATGGAGGCGGATTTTAGAAAGCTGGGGGAATGGCTTCAAGAGAGCGGTGCGACACCATCGGGACCACCATTTACGATTTACAATGAGTGGAGTATGGGGAAGGGGACCTGTGGCTATGTTTCCGGGTTTCCGGTGGCCGCGGAAACGGAAAATCTTCCCGATGGATTTGTGACTGGAGAAGCGCCATCTTGTCGGGGCTATGTGGTGCGGCACACCGGTCCATTCCGGCACCTGGGCAATGCCTGGTCATCGGGGATGATGCATGGTCGCGCGAAGCAGTTTAATCAGGCAAAGAAGATTTATCCCTTTGAGGTGTATGAGACTGATCCGTTGTCGACGCCGGAGGGGGATTTGGTGACCGCGGTGTATTTTCCGGTGAAGTGAGGGTTCCATTCGCTTCGGGAAGGGCGATGGGGTTCGAAACTTTGCGTGGCCGCGGGACCGTCGGCAAGCACTGCGCGGTCCGTGTGGAGCTTTGCTGGAATGTCAGCAACCGTGACGTTGACCTTTTTCCTGAAACCCTTGATGGCTCCGACATCGGCGATGGCAAGCCCTGGGCGTTGGTGCCGGGGATGGGAGAATGGAGCGTGAATCACCGAACCTCAAGGGTGGAAGACTTTGGGTCCGGGAGAGGTTGCAACTTAGGGGTTGATCCCCTTGAGGGGCTCGGTGCCATAGCGTTTGTTTTGAGCGGTCATCTTGATGAGATGATCAAGGCGTTTCTGAGCGATGGGACGGCGACTCTTTGAGGGTTCAGCGGTCCACCCGATTTTGAGGCGTTGGTAGAAGCGGGGAAAAGCCTGGAAATTTTTCCAGACGAGAGGGTCGGCCTTGAGTTGCTCGAGAATCCAGTCTGGGATATCGAAAGGGTCGTCGGGCGAACCGATCTGTTGGGCGATGGGTGTCAAACCGGCTTTGGTCATGAGGCCGAGCTTTTGGAGTTTCCAGATGCGTTGGCGGTTGAGTTCGGAAAGGTAGGATCCTTTTTTGCGACGTGGGGTGATGCGTTGCACTGTGCTGTCGGCATCGAGTTTTTTCACGACGCCGTCGATCCAGCCAAAGCAGAGACATTCTTCGACGAGTTCATCGTAAGAAATGCATGGTTGGCCGGTTTCCTTGCGAAAGCGGCGGAGCCAGACTTCGGACTTGGCTTCGTGATGGTTTTCCAACCAGCGCCGCCATTCGGGGCGAGTTTTTGGGCAGAAAACTTCGCCGATCTCCATGGTGGACAATGAACAGGCGTTCGCGCTGGAAGCGAAGCGTTTTTATGAACCAAGACGGGGGCGGTTCAGGGAAGCGAGTGTTCTTTGAAGAACTCCCACATGAGGTCGTTGGCGCTGATGTCGCGGCAAAGAGTGCCGAGGAAGGGGGGAGAGAAGGAGGCTCCGGGCCATGTGTGACCGCCATTTTCGATGCGGATGAGGACGACAGGGGCGCCTAGAGAGTCATCTTTTGGGAAGTAGGTAAAGCGTTGGACGGTGCAGCCGTCGTCCGTAGAATCGGGGAGCGATTCTTCGATGGGTTGAGGGTGGCAATGATTGGCGGTGATCCAGTTTTTGATGGTGTGATCGACGGAGTAGAAATCGGATTGGGCAATGGATTCGGGTCCGGGTCCACCATGGTAGTTGAGGAATTGATCGTCGGTTCCGTGGAAGTGCATGACAGGGACGGGACGAGATGGCGTGCAGGTTTCCGTGCCCATCGTGCCTGCGACAGGCGCGATGGCAGCGATACGATCGGCGAGGTGATTCGCGACGAAATAGGAAACGATGCCGCCGTTGGACATGCCGGTTGCGTAGATTCGGTTTGGGTCGACGTTTTGGGTTTCGATAAGCTCATCGATGAGGGCATTTGTGAAGGCGACATCATCAATGTTATTGTGCATGGCATATCCGCAGCACATGCCGCCGTTCCACGAGAGTTTGTTTTTAAGGCGACCGGTGCCATTTGGATAGGCGACGATAAAGCCCACGTCATTGGATTTGTCATTGAGCCCGGAGAGGCGATACATGGAATCGGCGTTACCGCCGCCGCCATGGTAGGCAATGATGAGCGGCAGGGGATGGTCCGGGGTGGCTTCATGATTTGCGGGGAGATGGAGGAGGTAAGAGCGCGTGAGTTCTCCGACAGTGAGTGTGTGTTTGGATGCGTTGGCGACCGAGGTGAGCAGCGCGAGCGTGAGGGAAAGGGCAAGAAATTTCATTCTAATGAGAGACGGAGGAGATGATGTGTCGGTTACGCGTGGCTCCCTGAGCGGTAAGGTAGCGGTGGAAGCAGCGAGACTGGTTGCACGGGTGCCTGATAGAGAGGGGGTTGGCGACGCCGGGTTGGTTTCCTCGTGTTGGTGGTTTTCGGGCGATTACATTTTGTCGGGAGGCTATTCGTCCGCAATTTCGTAAACAATGTTAATGGAGGTGCGGAGTTCTTGTTCTCCTGGGGCGACAGGGACGGATTCGGCAGCAGCGGCGACCCGGAAGTTTTGCTGCATCGGTTGGGGTCGGGGGAATCCGACGGCTGTTTCGGAGATGGAGAGGACCTTTCCGACCGTTACGCCGGCTGCCGTGGCGTAGAGATCGGCTCGTTTCCGAGCGTTGCGCACCGCCTGGTCACGGGCCTCGTCGAGAAGGGGATCTGGATCTGCTATAGAGAACGAGATGCCGCCAAGTTGGTTGGATCCGGCTTCAACGAGTTGGTCAAGGAGTGGTCCGAGTTGGTCGAGATCGCGAATGCGAACGCGGACGTTATTACTGACCTGGTAGCCTACGATTTTTGGACGTTGGTTAGGCTGGTTGCGATCGCGGTTGTATTGGGGGGAGACAGTGAATCCGGATGTTTGGATATCGCGTTCTTCGACACCGGCTTCGGTGAGTTTTTCCATGAGTTTTTCCATGGCAGCGGAATTGGCTGCGAGCGCCGCCTGCGCGGTTAGGTCATTGGTCGTGACCCCGGTGGAGATGGTAGCCATGTCGGGGGTAGCGGTGACTTTACCCTCGCCCGAGACGGAAATGGTGCGCGTGCCGGCTTTATCGTCGTCGATGGCGCGCGCGGCGGGGACAACGAGGCAGAGCAGAGCGGCGAAGGCCAAAGGTGACAGACGAAGCGGGGGCAGGTTAGGAGTTTTCATGATGGAAGGACGATACGCCGGGAAGGGAGCGGTGTCAGGTGAGGAAATGGTCGATGAGGCAGGGGTGTCAGTTGCGACGAGAAGAGATGAAGCGAATGATCACGGCGAGGCGCTTTGCGAGATTTGCGAATCGTCGCTGGAGATCGATTTTTTTGAGCGAAGCGCTGGAATGACAAATCGTTTCGAGTTCGCGAATGCGTTCGGAAGCATTGGCAAGCGCTTCGTCGAGGGTTTTGCCGGAGAGGAACGCGACATCGGTGCCTTTGGTGCTTTCGTAGACGGGGATCGCTCCCTTTTTGATTTTCTCAAACTTGAAACCGGCTGCACGAAGGTGCCGATAGGTGGTGCGCGAGAGTTTTCGTCCTTCTTCGCGAGGGTCGGCGTCGTGAGCGAGGACCAGTTCGCATCGAAGGGCATTCGTTTTCAGTTCATCAAGGAAATCGGCCACTTGGCCTTTGGTGGTTTTGCCACGGGACGCGGCGGCAAGGGCGGCATCGAAAGACTTTTTTCCGAGGATGGAGGCGATGGTTTCCCACATTAGCTTGAGCGGGCTACCGGGGGTCGGGGTCGTTTGTGGGGGAATTGTCGGGTAAACCGGGAGGGGCGTTGTGATTTCGGATTTCTTCTTGATCGGATTCTGAAAAGTCTTCGATGTAGTGCATGGAGGTCTCGCCGGTAGGATCTTCGAAGAGCGCGAAGCGGCCATTACTGGCGATCGTCTTGATCTTTCCGATGAAGGGTTCGCCATTGATGGGGATCCACTCGCGCATTCCTGTTGGAATGATCGTGGCGGGGCGTTCGGAAGGGGTCGCTTTATCCGGTGACTCCTTGAAGTGGAAGAAGGCTGCGACGGCAAGTGCGAGGAGGATTAAAAGGGCGACGGCAAGAAGCGTGATTTTTGTTTTTTTGGCTTTGGCCCCACCCAGGGTTCGAGCGGGTGGTTGGTTGCCGATGTAGAAGGGGTCCTGGACCATGTTGAGATTTTAGGCATAACCGCTTCGATAGGGAAAGGAGATTGGGGCAAGATCCTCTGGGGATTTTTGGGAAATGGATTCAGCTGGTGTCTAGGTTTGGATGGGATGTTGCGAGGTAATCCGGAGGTTGATTTTCCATTGCCTAGACGGGATGACAGGCGAGGGTGGCCCATCTGCGATGGGGAAAGGCGTATTATTGAATGAAAAGTTTTTGCTTGAGGCGGGCGGCTGGAAGGAGATGAAGGCAGCTCGCTTGCTGCACGGCGGTGAGTGGGTGACGGACGCAAGGTATGAAGGCGGCCTGCTTGAGGGCATTGTGCAGGATCGGGGAAAGTCTTTCCGGGCGAAGCTGAAGATTGGCTCGCTCATGGACATGGAGAATCTTTGCTCATGTCCATCTGCGCGACGTGAGGGGATTATTTGCGCGCACGTTTTGGCGGTGGGATTGGAAGTGCTTCAACCGCACGAAGGGAAAGCGGCGGCGGAGGACAGCGCTGGCGGTAAACCGACTAAAGCGCTGAGTCGGGCCGAATCGTTGGAGGATGAGCGGGCGGAACCTCTTGGTGCGTCGGGATGGCCCACAGTGGTTGAATCGTATCGCGAGGGAGTATCGGCGGCGAGTTGTCACGTGATCTTGCCATTGAATATTGAGGGAGCCTGGGAACGAGGTCGTCTGACAGTGGGTGTGGAAGTTGAGCTGGAGGGCAATCGTATGTTACTGGGGGCGGTCCCGGTCGGGAGAACACTGTTTATGGATGCGGTGGATGCGAATCTGGTGGAAGTGCTCCGATCCCTTTCTCCCAATGAAGCACCCGGTATGATGACGCTTGGGCGGGGAAGTTTTTTGCGTTTGTTGGATGCGCTTGCGGGTCATGAGCGGGTGGGGTTTGGGAAGCGGCATCGGGCCGTCGTCTCAACGAGCCCGTATCGCCCAGCGCTTGAAGTCGATGGATTGCGAGCCCAGGTGCGATGGTCTGCCCACGTTGTTCCTTTGGTGGAAGAGTTCGATTCGTGGGCCTTGGCCGACGAGGTTCTTTGGCCGGTGGCACCGGGCTTACCAGACCGGATGCGATCCATTCTGAGCAGTGGTTATCGCCTGGATCCCGCTTCAGCGGCGACCGTCTTGGAGATGCTGGCGGGTGCATTCGAGGTGGGGACAGCGTGCTTTGACGGGTTGCCGGAGACGACGGAACCGAAGGTGGAGGTGATGCTGGAAGGGTCATTGAATTGCTTGGAACTGCGCGTGGTTTTCGATTACGGCTTTTGCCGACGGACAGCGGGTGAAGAACACTTGGTGAGCGGCGTAGACATGGAAGTGGTTGAGCAAGGGAGCGGTGGAAAGGCCGTGACGAATCCGGCTTTTGAGCTGGCGACTATTGATGAACTAAGAGGGTGTGGAATGGAATGGTCACGAAAGCTAAAGGCTTACGTGATTCGCGACGTAGACCGTATCCTACAATTCCACGCGCATGGCAGGTCGCGCCTCGATTCGAGTTGGAAAGTGACGACTGGTGAGCGGTTTGAGCACGCGGCCAAACAGGTGGTGGCAGTTAATCCCTCACTTGCGTTCGCAGCAGGGGGAGCAGATTGGTTCGCGGTATCAATGGAATTTGAATCGGCTGAAGGAGACATTCTCTCGCGGCAGGATGTGCATCAGCTCTTGTTAAAGGGGCAAAGTCACCAGAAAGCCACGGGCGGCAGGGTTGCCGTCATCGACGCTGAGTTGATCGACGATTTGCAAGAAACGATTTCTGACTGTGATCCTCGTCAATCGCAGCCGGGGACCTTCACGGTGGGGCGTCAATTTGCTGCCTATTTGGAAGAAGCGACTCGGGACCGGGAAGTCAGGGTATCGGGAGTGAAACCATGGATTTTGGAAGAAAAGAGTGGGAAGGGAGGGAATCTGCCTAAAGCGCTTGGTGAGTTGTCGAAGATTTTGCGACCGTATCAACGGGAAGGAGTGGAATGGATGTGGTCACTTCATGCGAGTGGCATGGGTGGCATTCTGGCGGATGACATGGGATTAGGCAAAACGCTGCAGGCGCTGGCGTTTTTGAAATTGGTGGGTGGGCGCGCGTTGGTTGTTTGTCCTTCTTCTCTTGTACACAATTGGATGAGTGAGGCGGCACGATTTGTTCCCGAGTTGGAGGCGGTGTCTGTGGAAGGGGCCGGCCGAAAAGAGCTCTTGAAGAGGCGGGGTGCCGAGTCAGATATCCTTATTACGAGTTATGCTCTTTTGCGACGCGATGAGGCCCTCTATCGGGGTATGGAATTCGAGGTGATGATTCTTGATGAGGCTCAGCAGATTAAGAATCCCGAAGCGAAAGTTACGCAGGCGGCTGGTCGAATTGTGGCAAAACGGCGCTTTGCATTGACGGGAACACCTATTGAGAACTCTGTGCGGGATATCTGGTCGGTGATGCAATTTGTCATGCCCGGGTATCTCGGCAGGCGGGCGGACTTCAACGAGCGCTTTGAGAAGCCGATTCGCAGTGGGAGCGGGGAGGCGGAGGCATTACAGGCCCGTTTGGCGCGTCGCTTGCGACCGGTAGTGATGCGTCGATTGAAAAGCGACGTTGCGGGGGATCTGCCGGAGAAGATTGAGCAGACGATATACTGTGATTTGAGTCCGGCACAACGGGAGGTGTATGGAACGATTCTTAGCGAGAGCCGCAAGACGATAGTGGAGGCCAAAGAGGGGCGAAAGCGGATGGTGGCACTAACGGCCTTGTTGCGCCTGCGGCAGGTTTGTTGTGACTTGCGATTGCTTGATTTGCCTGGGAAGGAAGCTTGTGAGGAGAGATCGGCGAAGTTGGCGGTGGTGGAAGAGCTTGTCGACGAGGTGGTTGACGGTGGGCATCGGGTTCTTATCTTCAGTCAGTTTGTGCAGATGTTGCAGGTTTTGGTGCCGATGCTGCACGAGAAGGGACATGGATACTGTTACCTCGACGGTCAGACCAGTGGGCGTGGAGACGTGGTCGCACGATTTCAACGAGACGAGTCGATCCCTGTTTTTCTGATCAGTTTGAAAGCGGGCGGAGTGGGATTGAATCTCACGGGGGCGGACACCGTGATTCATGTTGATCCGTGGTGGAATCCTGCTGTGGAAGCGCAGGCAACGGATCGGGCGCACCGGATTGGGCAGGAACGAGTCGTGAATTCATACAAGTTAATTGCACGCGACACCGTGGAAGAGAAGATTCTTGCTCTACAGGTGAAGAAAGCGAAGACGATGCGATCGGTGTTGGTGGAGGACGATCGCGCGGGAGGTGCGGCAGCAAGTTTGAACGAGGAAGAACTTCTAGGCCTGTTCAAGTGACGGGTCTTGGGATGAATTCGCTTCAGTTTGCAAGACGCTCGAGTTGTGTCGCCACCGCGAAGAGCTGGCCCAACAACTCTTCGGTTTCTTTGAAGTATGAGAGAGCGTGAGATGCTGACTCGTAATCAGGGATAGAGTTTTCGCAGAGTGTCGAGAGTCAAATAGTCGGGGTGATGAATCTCGGTGAGAGTGGCATACGGAATAACCTGATCACCCTTCCTGACATCGAGTTGGTAGGAATGAGCAGCCAACGTGATCGGGAGCGTGAGTTGCATCAGGCGTGCGATGTTGGGAGCATGTGAAGCGTGAGTGGAGATCGAGGCGCTTCCGAGGCGGTGGCGGTGTTTGATGACTTGCCAGCCGGCTTGTTTGAAAGTGGCACCAAGGGAGGCACCAGCCACGATGGTATGGTGGAGCGATTCGATATCCTTCGGTGGCGAGGGGGCGTGGAAGCGGACAAAGGCAAGGGTGCGGGTTGTTGGGATGCCGTTGTCGGTGCTGTAGAGGTTGGAGACACGCCCGGTGTGGGTTTGGGATATCAGCTTGATGTCGTAGGTGCCATAGCGTTGCTTGATCCGTTCGCTGTTCAGGAGAATCGCGGTCTCAGGGGTAAGCGTTTTTTCAGGCGTGCTCGTGCACTGAATGAGGAAGGCGGAAAGGAGGAGCAGGACGGCGGTCGTGGAGGGATTGCTCATTTTTCAATCCTGTAAGAAAGCGACGTCAGTGGGGACATGAATCCAGCCTTCTTCAGTCGCGTATTCAGCAGCTTTGGCATTGGGAGGCTGATGAGTTTGACCGAGGGCAGCAGCTCTTGTGGTGAGCGCTGCGAGCCATGCGTCGAGCACATCAGCGCTTTGGGTTAGCTGATCAGCCGGGGCAATGAATTGTGGGAGCTTTTGGTGCAACTTATTAATAATCTCTTGTCTGCAAGAGATGGAGCGGTTGTCAGAATTTTTGTATCCAGTGGCGGGCAGGTCCCAGACTCGGAGTGTTGCCGCGGGATAGACCTCGAAAAAGCGACCCTCTCTTCCCGAGCGGTCGCGCACTTGATGACGTTCCAGGATGGCCATGGCACGCATCGCCGGGAGGGCGATGAGATCCGTGGAAACGCTCAATGGTCGATTTTTTGGATGCAGTGTCCTCACGAAGCGGTCGGTTTCGCGGAAGCGAAGTTGATCCCGGATTTCGTTGTTCCACTTCTTGTGTGGCCACTGTCGGGTCGCCTTGCGGAAAGCGAGGGGCCAACCCAGTGGGGCATCGATCCCGATGGCGTCAGATTGGGAGATGAGGGAATCGAGATCGCTGTCTCTGCAGCGTTCGTGGAGTTCGAGGATGGTAGCTTTGGTATCTTTCCATTCGAGAAGACACGCGGCGGTGTGGCGGGGTTGAGAAGCGAGATCGATACCGAGAGTGAGCATATGTTAGAAGAGATAGAATCGTGGAGAGCGCGGAGGAAACGGCGAAGTGAAAGGTTAAAGTGACGCCTCCGCCCGGTACCTCTGCGGATAGGGTTTTATCCGACCTTATCTGCGGCGGCCAAGAGGTGTTCGAGCAGAGTGGTGTGAAGTGCCATGGCACTTTTGTTTCGAAAAACGGCGAAAACATCGACATAGACAGCAGGTGTTTTCAGATTGATAAACACGCAGCCGGCGTGGGGGAGTTTCTGACTGTGGTGGGGGAGCAACGCTACACCCACGCCCGCAGAGACGGATCCCAGCAAGAGAGAAAGTGAGTCACACTCGTCAACGATGTCGGGATCGAAGCCCTGGGACTGACAGATATTCTGAAGGAAGTGTCGACGTCCCGGAAACGCTTCGTCTGAGAGCGAAACAAATGGATCGTTGCTGAGCTCTTTCAGGACGATTTGTTTCCTGTGTGCAAGGGGGTGATCAACCGGTATGACGGCGGCCATCCGGGCGCGCATCAAGGGGCGCGTAGCGAATCGTGCCCGGTCCTCTTCATCCAGGTTACCAAGGACAGCCAAGTCCAATTCACCACCGCGAAGGCGGTCGAGTTGGGCGCGGGGCGAGAGTTCAAAGAGAGCGATTCGTGTGCGGGGCGATTCGCGGCGCAATTCCTTCATTGCAGGTGCGACGATGTCGTCGAGGAAGGGTGTGAGGAAACCGATGCGAATGGTGGTGCTTGCGGAACCGAATTGTTCACGCGTTTGTTGGGCGGTAGTCTCGATGTCGCACAGGATCTGTCTCGCTCGAGGAAGGAAGAATCGGCCTGCCTCGGTTAGATGAATGCGTTTTCTTATGCGGTCGAAGAGAGCAACCGAAAGTTCATCTTCAAGTGCCGCAATTTGGCGGCTGAGAGCCGGTTGCGAGATGTGGACTCTTTCCGCCGCACGGGTGATACTGAGTTCTTCGGCTGCGGCGACGAAGTATCGCAGTTGGTGAAATTCCATAATGCTCTTTTGAGTTCATAACCCGGTGGTATGAACTTGTGAAGAAGGAAGTATTGGGCCCCGCGTGACTCCCTCATGTTCATACACGTAACCCTTGGATTGAGATGATACTTGCGACTAGTTTGGCGCTTTCTGCCGGTCTGTGTCGTTGGGAACAGGCTGCAAAGTTGAGCGAAGGATCATGCGTTTCGCGCATGATCTTCCTGAGGAGGTGGTATTGGCCTTTCTTCAGCAAGAAGGGACACTAGATCTATAAACGAAAGGATAGAATCAAGATGAATACGACCATTACAACACCACACACCACCGTCCGTCCGTCGGAGGACCGTGGCGCAGCAGATCACGGTTGGTTGAAATCGAAACACACATTCAGTTTTGCGGGATATCACGATCCAAAGCATATGGGATTTCGGTCTTTGCGGGTGATCAATCAAGACCGAGTCGCTCCGGGGGCTGGCTTCCCGCTGCATCCCCATCGCGATATGGAGATTTTCAGCTATGTCTTGGACGGGAAGCTGAAGCACGAAGATAGCATGGGAAATAGCCGGATTCTTGAGCCTGGAGAGATTCAGCTGATGAGCGCTGGAAAGGGTGTCGCGCATAGCGAGTATAATCCCTCTCCGAGTGAGGGGTTGCACTTCCTTCAGATTTGGGTTGAGCCTTCGAAGATTGGATTGGAGCCGACTTACACGGAGTGGCGCCCTCCCTCTGGATTGAGTGAGGAGAACAAGATGCTCGTCATCTCGCCGGATGGTCGCAACGGCTCGGCCTTCATCCATCAAGATGCCGAGGTCTATCGTTTATGCTTACAGCCGGGCGAGCTTGTGACGCATGAATTGCGTGAAGGTCGCGGGGTCTGGATGCAGGTGATTCATGGTCCTGTTGGTCTCAATGAGACCGAGCTAGCTTCTGGCGATGCCGGAAGTTCTGAAACGGCGGGGCTCTTTCAGATCCAGGCCCAAGACCAGGCCGTGGAGGCACTCCTTTTTGATTTGGCGTGAGGGTCATCTCGGTTTTGACTAACAAATTACTATCGGATGTCTATTGATAAACATACCCAGGGAGCATGGTGGGCTTGCGACCTCGATGATCCACTAGCCTAACTTATATTTTAGAATGCGTTTTATCGGATAGGTAGGTTCATCGGTTTGACGACGGGAGCTGTGGGTCAGGCCTTCCTCTTGGTATCAGCGGCTTGCAGTCCATTTTGGGCACACAGAATCAATCATACCGGAACTGGAAAGGTATCAGAGCTATGAACCAGCCGAATCGTAGGGATTTTCTTAAGACATCAGCTGCTGCAACTGCTGGGATGATTGTGGGGACAAGTGGATCGCTTGCTCAACTGAGTCGTCCGCAGAGACCTCTCGCAGTCGTGAATGCGAAGGTCTTGACGGTCGATGGTGCAAACCGACAGGCGGAAGCCTTTATTGTCGAGGACGGGGTTTTCGGTTTCGTGGGGTCGACCAAAGAAGTTCGAGAGACGATGCCTGCCGGGGCTCAGGTGATTGATGCGAAGGGCGCAACGGTGATCCCGGGACTCAACGATTCCCACACTCATATTGTGCGTGGGGGGATGATGTATGCAATGGAGTTGCGTTGGGATAGTGTTCGGTCGGTAGAGGAAGGCCTTGAGTTATTGCGGTCTCAGGCGGAACGAACTCCGAAGGGTCAGTGGATCCGGGTAGTTGGTGGATACAGTTACGAGCAATTCAAAGAAGGACGCCGGCCCACGATTGAGGAGATCAACAAAGCCGTCCCGAATCACCCGGTATTGGTCAAGTATCTCTATGCTCAAACCATCTTGAACAAGATGGCCGTTGAAGAGATTGGATACAATGACGCGGATGCACCCGTATACCCGGGGGGATACATTGCGCGGGATCGTCATGGCAAGGCCAGCGGCCTCTTAATGGCAGATCCTTCCGGTTTGATTCTATACAAAACGCTGCAGCGAGCGCCGGCTTTGAGTCGCGAAGATCGGCTGATTTCAAGTCGGCACTATCACCGTGAGCTAAACAGCCTGGGTATGACAAGCGCCGCCGATTGTGGAGGAGGAGGTATGGACTTTCCTGAAGCCTATGATGTTATCCAAGAGCTTCACGACAAGGGTTATCAGACGGTCCGGGTGGGGTATTCGACTTTTCCGCAGGTGAAGGGGCAAGAGGATGACGATTACCGTCGTTGGACGAAGGAATTTAAGTCCGGGCAGGGCAGTCCGATGCTGCGTTTTGTGGGCGCTGGTGAGAACATTTGTTGGGCGGCTTACGATTACGAAATCTTTGCCATGCCTCGCCCGGACATAGACGAGGACGCCGAGCTTCGTCAGGAGCACATTCTCCGGACGATTCACAAAGCTGGCTGGCCATCCCGCCAGCATATGACATACAACGAGACGATCGACCGCCTCCTCCCGGTATATGAGAAGGTGGCGTTTGAACTGGGTGGACTTAGTCCGCATTGGTGCATTGATCACGCGGAGACGATCACTGACCACAATCTTGAGAGGATTGCGCAGCTTGGTGGTGGCGTCGCGATCCAGAATCGCATTATGTATCAGGCGCGAGACTTCCTTGACCAATATGGTCCGGACGAGCTTGCGCAGACGCCGCCGGTTCGCAAGATGTTGAAGATGGGAATTCCGGTCGGGGGAGGCACTGATTCGACTCGCGTATCAAGCTACAATCCATGGCTTTCGCTATACTGGCTCGTTACGGGCAAATCGCTGGGAGGCATTCAAATGTATGGCGACAATAATCTTCTGGACCGGAATGAAGCGTTGCGTGTGTGGACCAAGGGGAGTGCCTGGTTTACCGGGGAGGAAGACGTGAAGGGGTCCATCGAGTCCGGGCAGTATGCCGACTTCGCTGTCCTTGACCGAGATTACCTGAGCGTGCCAGATGAAGAGATACGGGATATACAGTCGAAGCTCACCGCCGTTGATGGGAAAGTGGTTCACGCGAGCGGTGATTTTGCTTCGCTTGCTCAGGGGCTTCCCGAGTTGCGACCGGAATGGTCTCCTGTCAACGAGTTTGGCGGTTTCTATCGGCCTGGTTGAGCGCATGGAGGAGACGAGTTTGGGGAGAATTGGCCACTGGGCGAAGGGCGTCGTGTCCCATGGAGTTCTGCGCGGCACAAAGATTTGGGAGGCCGACGATGATGCAATGAAATGAAATGGAATGGATCACGTGAAGTGACGGCGAGTGCTGCGGGGACGGGGATATTGGTTGGATTGATGGCTATTGTGTTGAGTGCTTGCACCAGCTTGGGGCCGCGCGTGATGAAGCCGGCCCAGTTTGAATACAATGAAGCGATAGGCGGCTCTTGGAATGAACAGCTTTTGCTCAACGTGGTGCGGATTCATTATCGGGACACTCCGGTGTTTCTCGAAGTTGACCAGATTCTTGCGGGATACACGTTTGAAACCGAGGCGCATGCGGGCTTGTCGGTTCTTCCCCAGGTGGGGAGCGGCGTCGATCGGGCGGATGGTTCTTTGAGAGGAAGTCTTGTGGAACGTCCAACGGTTACACTCACTCCTCTCCAAGGAGAGGCCTTCACCTCCCGATTGCTGACCCCGATTGCCCCCGAGACGCTGTTACTGCTAGCGGCATCCGGCTGGCAAGTGGAGCGCGTCATGCTTTGTTGTGTGCAGCAAATTAACGACTTGCGCAACCTTCCCGCGACTCTGGACGCCGATCTGGACCCACCCGAGAGCTTTTCGTCCTTTCGTGAGGTGGCGCAGGAGTTGGAAGATGTTCAGCAATCGGATGGATTAGGCATTCGAGTGACGGTTGATGGCGAGGGTCGGTCGCGAGTCACGATTGAAGGGGCGGGTGCCGACTACGTACGCGAGCGAATGGATTTGCCATCTGGTCGCGATGAGATACCGCTTACGCCTGCTTACGCCCCTGCAAAACCGGATGAGATCACCTTGACGGGGCGGTCATTTCTCGGGGTGCTCACCTTTCTCTCTCGATATGTTGAGGCGCCGCCCGAGCATCGTGAAGCGGGGCTGGTGGAGGCTTGTGCGGACACCACGCAGGGCTTGGCGGGGCCTCTTTTTCAAGTGCAGTCCAGCGACGTCAAGCCGAAGGATGTATTCGTTGCGGTGAAGTACCGCGGTCACTGGTTTTCGGTGCCGGACTCTAACCTTGATGCGAAAGAGACCTTTGGTTTGTTGACGCAACTGTTTTCATTGCAGGCGAGTGGGCAGGAGGGGCGCAGTCCTTTGCTCACGATTCCAGCCGGTTGACGGCGGTAGGAGGAAAGGTGTTGGGATCTTTGATTGTCGTTCAATGGGCGATGGGTTATCAAAGGAGTTATGGAAAGCGCCTTGATTCTCTGGTATGTCTTGGTCGCAGGGTCATTGTTGGTCTTGGTTTGTGATCTGGCGACGAATACGCCGACGGGCGGTGTCATGAAGTTGGCGTGGGTTTTGGTCGTGCTTTATACCGGGCCGGTGGGGTTGGTGTTGTTCTTGTTGAGCTGTCGTCAGCCACTACCAGGAAGCCACGACGAGTTTATTCGCGCGCATTGGAAGCAGGCGACAGGCTCGTTGTTGCATTGCGTGGCAGGGGACGCGACGGGGATCATTTTGTCGGCTGCGATCGTCTATCATTTCGCGCTTCCAAACGGGTTTGATTTGGTGATTGAATACTTGTCGGCTTTCATCGTGGGGCTCTTCGTCTTCCAAGCTCTTTTCATGTTGAAGATGTATGACGGGGCGTATTGGTTGGCGGTGCGGAAAACGTTTTTTGCGGAAACTGTTTCGATGAACCTGGTGATGGTGGGAATGATTCCAACCATGATGGTGTTGACGCACCGGGTGCCGGGGGCGGATTCACCGTATCGGCTTGAGTTTTGGGGAGTGATGTCGTTGGCGACGATGGCGGGCATGGTAACCGCTTACCCAATCAATTCCTGGATGGTGGGGAGAGGTTTGAAGCATGGGATGATGTCTGCGGTGCCGAAGCCCAAGGGATCTATCAAGGCAGCGCGGAAGATGGAGGAGATGGGTATGCAGGAGCACGAGGGGGCGCCGATGGGGGACATGAAGATGGATATGCGTGGGGGCCATGAGTCGCCCCACGATTCCGGGCATCATTATGAAGCCGCGAGTTTGCCGAAAGAGAAAGCGATGGGGATTCTGTTGGTGACGTCTTTGTTGTTGTTGATTGTAGTCTGGGTGACGTCTCGTTTTGTGCCGCTATCCTTCCGCTTCCAAGCATGACTACTCCGGTAGCATGTCCTGCTCTTTTAGAACTTCGGGCAGGTCGGCGATTGATTGGAGAATGAGATCGGGCTCGACGGCGGATGCTTCGAA
Source organism: Verrucomicrobiota bacterium (assembly GCA_039182965.1). Taxonomy (GTDB): domain Bacteria; phylum Verrucomicrobiota; class Verrucomicrobiia; order Verrucomicrobiales; family DEV007; genus JBCDBW01. The sequence continues at coordinate 29,081 of JBCDBW010000003.1, read as the reverse complement.
GGTCACCTCGCGGAATTTGCCGGTGGTGACGAGGATCCCACCGAGGCCGATGGCTTGGCCGCCGCCGACATCGGATTCGATGTCATCTCCGATCATGGCGACTTGTTTGGCGGGCAGATTGAGAGAGGCGAGGGCGTGGGCGAAGAAGTCCCTTGTTGGTTTACCGATGATTCGTGCGGTTTGACCGGTGGCGAACTCGAGGCCTTGGACGAAGGCGCCGATGTCGAGGAGTAGTCCGTCTTCTCCTTGGAAGAATTTATTTTTATGCATTGCGATCAGTTCTGCCCCGTTGAGGATTTGGCGAAAAGCGCGGTTCATGAGGGGGTAACTCCAAGCGGCCCCGATGTCGCCAACAACGACAAAATCCGGATACTCGTCATCGGCGGGGAACTCATTGAACTCGGGGCGGACAGAGTCTCGGACGATGAGTTCCACGGACGGGTTACCGCCTTTTTGTTTTCGCAGGAACGACACGGTAGCGGTCACCGCGCTGAAGACCTCACCCTTGTCGACAGCGAATCCCATATGATTGAGTTTCTCGACCACCTCAATTGTGGTGCGAGTCGTTGTGTTTGTGATGAAGCGGCGGACGATGCCGCGGTCGGAGATCGCTTGCAAGGCCTCGCGGGCGCCTTCGATAGGCTGGTTGCCCACATAGAGCACGCCATCGAGGTCAATCAGAAGGCCTTGCAACGCTGGAATTTCCATAACATCCGCAGTTTCTTTTTCTTCATTGTGAAAGGGAGCGAATCCTGTGCCAAGAGGTGAATTCAGGTAGGATCCGGTCTGCTGGCGTTGTGGGATTCGGGAGACTGAATCACGTCGCTCCGATGGAGCCAGCGTAGAAATACCAGCCGAGTCCGGTGGTGAAGAGAACGTTCCCCCAGAGGGCGTGTTCGACGCCGGCGGCGAGGGTGGAATGACTGCGGGCGTAGGTCCAGCTGAATAAGAGGCCGCCAAAGGTGGCAAAAACTGGAGCGATCCAGTTGGCGAGGAACAGGTGGGCTAGGCCAAATGCCACGGCACTGGCGGTGATCATCGTGCTCTCCTTTTCAAAGAGGGAACGATATCGATGGAAGAAGAAGGCACGAAAGATAATTTCCTGGGGGTAGGCTGAGAGGATGGGGTAGAGCACCATCACGAATATCCAAGTGACGATGGCGCGACGGGGGAACGCGAACAAGCGTTCGGGTTCGGTGAATGCGAGGTAAGCGACAGGGATCGTGGTTAGCACAAGCAGGAAAATGAGGATGCGACCGATTTCTGTTTTGAGGCCTGCGCGGTTCCAGAGGCGCTTCCGGTCGAAGGTTTTATCGAGAAGCAGCACAATTGTGCAGATGGTGGCGAACACGAGGATGGTAACCATCAGCCAGGCGCGGAAGTCGTGTCGCATGAAGAACAAGACCACGGGAAGGCCGAGGAACAACCCGAGCAATTCCAATGAGCGAAGTCTGTGGCCGCGTGGCATCTGGGAGTTTAGCATAATTGCCGATGGAGACCTTCTCGTGGGTTGTCAGGAGGGTGTTGTGAAGGCGGTTTCTTTGGCGGCTGCTGTGAGAATGCTTTGGGCGTGGAGCTTGCCGGTCATACCGGGTGTCCGATTGTAACCGCCGCCGTAGATGATGACGGTGGGGGAGGCGAATTCGGCACAGAGGTCGAGGACGAACTCGTCACGTTCGGCGATGGTTGTTTCGGTGAGCCGCATTTGGCCAAAGCGATCGTCAATGTGTGCATCCGCACCGCTGATCCAGAAGACGAGATCGGGTTCGGTTTGGTCAAAGACCGGTGGGAGCGATCGTTTAAGGGCCGCCAGGTAATGGTTGCTTTCAACCCAGCGTGGGAGTGGGACGTCGCAGTCGCCGGGTTGTTTGTGAGCGGGATAGTTTTTACCTACGTGAATCGAATAGGTGAAAACGCCAGGGTCCATTTGAAAGTAGGAGTGGTTGGCGTTGCCTTGATGAGCGTCTGTATCAACGATGAGGATTTGGTTTTGTTCTTGGCCGGAAGCACGCAGGTTTTCAATCGCGATGGCGACGTCGTTGAGCACGCAGAATCCGAGGCCTTGGTCTGGGAAAGCGTGATGGGTGCCGCCTGCGAGATTGGCAGCGATGCCGTCCACGAGAGCTGCCGCGGTGGCGGCGACGGTGCCTGCGGTTTCAAGCATGGAACGTTCCAAGAGGCGAGGATTGGCGGGTAGACCGAGGCGATTGCGATCGTATTTGATGAGGCCGTGGGGATGTCCGCGAGTGTCATCGTGACTGACGGCGTCGAGATACGCGGTATCGTGGACGCGTTCGATCACGTGTCTTTGGAGTTGAGTGGGAGAGGAGACATCGACCGAATTTTGGACGAGGGCGTGCGCTTCCGGGAATTTTTCCATGGGGAAGGGGTGTCCCTGAGGAAGAGGTAAAAAGTATTCCGGGTCGTAGAAGCAACGCACGTCGAAAAGGTGACCGGGATCACCGGGCATTCAAGTGGGGAGAGCGAGAAGCCTCTCTTTGCGGAAAATGGCTTGATTCTTGTTCAGAGATGAGACGGCATGGTGAGTATGCAACACGGGATATTTGGATTATTGGAGGAGCAGGTGGCAGCGCAGGGAGAGGCACCGTATTTGTATTATGAGGATGAGGTCATTTCGTTTTCCCAGTTGAAGGATGAGTCGGAGCGGTTGGCGAGGGCCTTGCAACAATCGGGGGTAAGCGCAGGGGACCGGGTGGCGGTGATGTTGATTAATCGGCCTGAGCTAATTTATGCCTACTTTGCGTGTTTTCGCCTAGGGGTGATCGCGGTTCCTGTGAATACACGCTATCAGCGTGCGGAGGTGGCATTTGTTTTGGAGGCGGCCGGGGTGTCGGCATTTATTGTGGGTTCAAATTTTTTCCCGATGGTAACGCCTTTGTGTCGCCGGGACGAGTTACATGAGCATACGATTGTGGTGGATGGGAAGGCGGAGGGCATTGAGCCTTGGATGGACTATGGAGACTTTGTCGCCGCCGGGATGGATGAGGCGCTGGAATGGCCGGAAGACCTTGCGACGCGAGGAGCGGTGATGTTGCACACCTCTGGTTCTACAGCGCGGCCGAAGGGGGTAATCCACACCCACGAAACTTTATATCATGTGGGACGTTTGAACGCCGTTGCGTATGGGGTCGAGAAGTTGACGACGACGCCTCTATACCTGTCGGTCTGTTACATCGGGGGATTGGGATGGCAGTTGATACGAAACTTGATTGGCGGAAAGCCGTGTGTGCTGATTCCGAAGAAGGAGCCGGGAGAACTGATTCGGGTGTTGAAAAAGCATGCGTGTTCGGATTTGTGCTTATTGCCGACGGACGTGATACTCATGCTTGAGGAGCCTGAGGTGAAGGAAATGGACTGGAGCTCTTTGAGGTTGTGTGCGGCGGGCGGGGATCGGGTGACGGAAGTCCTTCAGAAGGAGTTCAGCGAGTTGACTGGAATTGAGATCACCGAGGGTTATGGGATGTCGGAGTGTGGGCCTGCGACGGTGAATCCGGCCTATGGATTGAAGAAGGTCGGTTCGATTGGTCCTTCGTTGCCGGGAGTCGAGATTCGGCTTTCGAGCGGAGACACGCCCCATGAGGTGATCGCCGGATCGGGTAAGATTGGGGAAGTATGGGTGAAATCGCCGGCGGTAATGCTGGAATACTGGCGGCATTCTGATGCGACGGCGGAGGCCTTGGTGGATGGCTGGCTGCGAACGGGTGATTTGGCGCAACGGGACGAAGATGGGTATTATTGGTTTGAGGGGCGCAAGAAGCTCATTATTGTTAGAGGAGGGTCTAACATATCACCGCAAGAGGTGGAAGAAGTGATGGACAGTCATCCGGCGGTGATGAGTTGTTGCGTCGTCGGTGTGCCCGACGCGACTTACGGCGAGACGGTTCGTGCCTATGTGGAATTGCATCATGAGGACCACCGAACCGTTCCTGCGCCGGATGAGGCTGAGCTGATGGATTATGCGCGGCACCACATTGCGGCATACAAGGCGCCGGAACAGATTGTTTTTTTGGATGAGATGCCTTGCAATTCGACAGGGAAGATGGACCGGGCGGCGATGCGTAAGATGGCGATGGCAGGGAGCGACGATTAGGTGGCGTATGCTTTCCGATATTCTCATGGACAGGCGGAGGTTTGTCGCCTGACACTGAGTGATGTCTTACTATTCATGCCGAGTCGTCTTCCTCTGTTTCTTGTCGGTTTGTGTTTTCACGTTGTGTCGTGGCGGAGGGTGGGCGGCGGATCGTTCTGCGGACCAGTGGGAAGTGGTTGAGTTCACCATCGAATTGGCGCCGACCGGCGCGAATCCTTTTGATCGTCTTCCCCGCGCGGATATATCGGGTCCTGGAGAGCGCAGGTTCAGTCTGCCGGCCTATTATGCAGGAGATGATCGATATACGTTTCGCATGAGTTTTCCGGACGCGGGGACGTGGACGGTGAGTGCGCCTGATGTGGAACAGGTTTGGAAGGTCGAAGTTGCTGCAGCTTCGCCGTCGACTTTGGGGCCACTCATGATACCCGAGGATCGGCCGCAGCATTTTTCTTATGCCAATGGGGAACCCTGTTTTGTGATTGCGTTTGAGGCGGATTGGCTCTTTGCGATCGATCTTGAGACGGGTGATCTCGGCCGTACGGAAGTCTTATTGCGCGACATCAAGGCCAACGGATTCAATCAAGTCGTCATGAATGTCTATGCTCACGATGTGAACTGGGAGAAGGATCCGGATCTACCTGAGCGATATGATTTTTCGGCACCTTCGAAATGGCCTTATGGCGGGACTCATGAAGAGCCGGACTATGACACCTTGAATCTGGCATTTTTCGATCATTTCGATCGGGTTGTTGGTTTGATGAACGAGCTCGATCTGACGGCGCATGTCATGATTTACGTTTGGAATAAGAATGTGAACTGGCCACCAGCGGATAGCCCTGCGGATCGGCGTTATTTTGACTATGTCGTGGCGAGGTATCAGGCTTATCCAAATATCGTTTGGGATATTTCCAAGGAAGCGACGGGATACGGGCACAACGACATGGAATATATTGTGCGGCGGATCGATGATTTGCGGGAACTGGACGGGCATGAGCGATTGGTGACGGTGCATTCTTTTTCTTACTGTGCGAAGTATCCGGAGACGGTTGACTTCATTTCGTACCAGACGTGGGTCAATGGTCTTTATCAGCGCATGTTGGAGACCGTTGAGCGTTTTCCGAACAAGCCCATCTTTAACATCGAACATGGTGGATATGAGGAGGGGCCTTATCACGTTTTCGGGGGTTCTTATGAAGACCCTGTCGTTTGTTTGGACCGCAACTATCAGTGTGTCTTTGCGGGTGCTTACTCCACGCATTACTGGCAGGACACCTCATGGAATGTTGTGATTTGGGACCAGAAGGAGTTACCGGCGGAGGATCGGCCGCGGTATGACCTTTATGCGCACATGGCCAGATTGTTTAAGGAATACGACTTCAGCACCTTAAAACCAGGCCGCCGTCTGGCAACGACCGGTTTCTCATTGACTGACGACGAAGGGACGATTCTCATGTATCTACCAGCAGGGAACATGCGCGTGACGACGAGCATCAAGGATTATTATGGCGAGGAGATGAGCGTTCGATGGTATGACCCGTTGACGGGTGAGTATACGCCGGCTGAGGCACGAACGATGGTGAAGTGGTTACGTCTGGAGTCGCCATGGCGCGGGCAACCTTCGATACTGATCGTCGAAGCGCTGTGAGCGTACGATTGCGAAGGCAAGGAAACAGTCTGTCAGGATCGGGCGCGGCGGGCGGCGATGAAGGAGCGGACCGCGAGGATGGTGTAGATCACGCAGATCACTGTCATCACCGAGATCAACTTGGTAGATGCGGCAGAGAAGTCCGGCGGACCTCCTGAAAAAAGGCGACCGAGGCCGGCGAGCGCACCGAGCAAGGCGAAGGTCACGGAGATGTGCATGCCCAGGGCGTGTTTTTTATTGGCGATGAGGGCACCGACGAGCATGAGGATTCCGATAAACGACGGAATCAGAGAGGTGAAGGATTTCTTCGTAGCACCGATCAACTCGTAGCCGAAGTATCCGACGAGACCTGTAAGAATGAGGAGAGCGGAGGTGAGAAAAGTGAGTGATTTCATATCAGACTTCTTTCGTTTGTTAGTAACGCATGGAACGGGATGAAGGGCACGAGAAAATGTGGGAATCGGGTGGCGTCTTAGGCGGATGGCAGGATTGGCGGAAAGCCATAGCCACCTGGGATCTTTTCAAGCGGACCATATTCAGCGAGATCGACGACGGAAGCGACTGCTTCCCGGGTGGCAGCGTCATCGCCGCGAAATTGCTTTTCCATTCGCGTCGAAACGCGGAGTGGTTCCAAGGAGAGAGGAAACGCTTCGAGGGTAATGGGGACAGCATCAAGGGAATCGCGGTAGGCCTCTGATTCGAAATCAGCGACTAGTTGCAGGTCTGTTGGCACCGTTCCGGTACCGAGGATTTCACCCAGTTGGAGTGTTTGGATTTCGGCGGGGTTCGGCATGCCGAACAAGAGGACTACGGCGTCCAGCTGCGAAGGTGTATTCTCTGATGATTCTTTCCAAGCTTGGCGGCTGATGGATTTCCAGCTGTTGCAATGGGCTGGGCGCAGGTGGCTGATGCGCAGAAAGGGCGAGCCCGTTTCGTCATCGAACTCTCCTTCGGCGAACTCTACCTCAATAGAAAATTCGAGGTGGGGAAGTCCTTCGGTTTGATCGACGAGCAATTGACCGAGGCGACCGGTTACAGGAACAAACTCATCCATGCCGGAGGTTGGGGTATGATGGAGTGAGGATCAAGGTGAACTCCCAAGAAAGATAGGCCGCGAGCCTGTCCCGGCGACTTGTTGTGATTTTCGAGGCCGAGACTTCCTAGTAGTGATGGCCTTAGGTTTTTTTGACGGTTGATCAGTCCTCGGAGGGCTTTGCGATTGACATTTGAGAGGGAATCCGTTAGGACAGTGGCATGCAAAAGCGACTTTGCAAACGGAGGATTCGTTTGACGACTGCTGGTATTTCTGTGGGGTTAGTCGGTTTGGTGATACTCTTTGTGACCGTCTCGGCACCCAAGGCTTTGGGCGCCAATACAGTGCTTGATACGGAAGGATTTGAATCCCCGCTCAATACCCTCGGGACGATTGTGGGTCAGCCGGCTGAATTGAACAATGGAGCGAGCACGCAAAACTGGCTTACTTTCGGTGGGGGCTCGGGGACGGCGGTGGTGCAGAATTCGATTTTCGCTCCTGGTGGCGGCAGCCAAGCCTTGCGGGTTGATCGGGCGGCGAACTCAGATGATCGCTGGGCGGTTTTTCCTTTGACGGGTGTTCCCGGTGCCGGCACACCTTTCGTGTATGTGGAGTGGGACATGTATGTTCCAACACAGAACATTCCAAGTGGGTTTGGGCCGGCGATTGGTGTGGAAGGGTATGATGACAGCGGCTCCATTGCTTTACTGGGTTCGCTTTTGATCGACGTGGCAACTCAGGACATTCTATATCAGGCGACCGGAACCGGATTTCTGGTGGAGACCGGAACATCCTTTAGCTATGACCAATGGCATCGTTATCGGATTTTGTTCGACTTTGGGTCTGCTGTTTACAGCGTCTTTTTCGATGGCAATCCTCTGGTCGAAAATATTGGGTTCGTCGACGGAGCATCGTTCACTTCGCTAACGGACGCTGATATCGCTGCCCTTGCCGGGGCGGGTGATCCGACCTCTCAGGCGTTGACGGGCACTGCCTATATCGACAACTTTTCGATTGGTCAGATTCCGGAACCTACCGGAACAGTGTTTGTGCTGGCAGCGTTTTTTGGGGGGGTTTGGTGGCGTCGTCGCCGCGTTTGGTGAACTGGGGGGCGGCGAGTCAGGTCGTGGTTTTGGCGTGACTGGAGAGAGGGGGGGATGTGGGAGTGCGGTGTGGCAGGCTGGTCGTTGGGAAGCGTGACGATTTGACGGGCTGGAGACTGTGGTCGTGTAGGAGACGTATTGTGAGGCATGGATTCAACCTTAGATAGCATCGTTGTCGGAGCAGGCATCTCTGGGCTGATGGCAGCGACTAAGTTGCGAGCGGCGGGGCAACGGGTGTGTGTTGTTGAAAAGGGCCGCGGTGTTGGCGGGCGGATGGCGACGCGACGTCGGGATGGGGCGGTGTTTGATCATGGAGCGCAGTTTTTTACGGTTCGGGACTCCCGGTTTCGCGCGTTTGTGGACGAGTGGATTTCATTGGGTTTGGTTGTGCCTTGGTATGAATTCGGAGACACGGGGGTCCATTACCGTGGGGCTCCTTCGATGACGGCAGTGGCCAAGCATTTGGCTGGTGAGCTCGAGGTGGGAGTTCTCCGGGAGACGTTGGTGAGGAGTTTGCGTCGGACAGACGATGGCTGGGAGATTGACTGCGATAGCGGTGAGACGCTGAGTGCGCGTTGCGTGGTGCTCACCGCGCCGGTGCCGCAATCGTTGCAGTTGCTTGATGCGGGTGTTGTTGTCATTGAGCCGGGTGCGCGCGCTCGTTTGGAAGCGATTCGGTTTCACAAGTGTATTGCGGCTTTGGCAATTCTCGATGGTCCCAGCGCCCTGACGACGCACGGTGGAAGTCTAAAGATCAGTGAGGGAGAGCCGATCCAATGGCTTGCGGACAACCAGCGGAAGGGCATTTCACCGGCGGTTCCATCGGTGACGATTCACAGCACGGCGGCGTTTGCCGAGGAGCATTGGGATTCTCCTGATGTTGATCGCCTTCCTCCACTGTTGGACGCAGCGGCTCCTTTGTTGAAGGCGCAGATTTTGTCCGCGCACGGTCACCGGTGGGGATACAGTCAGCCCATGACTTCATTTGGCGGCGACGAAGCGTTTGTGGATCGAGAGCTTGGCCTGGCAATAGCTGGTGATGGGATTGCGGGTGGCCGTGTTGAAGGTGCGGCGTTGTCTGGATTGGCGGCTGCGGGTTTGCTTATCGGAGAGTCTTAATGCGGAGCTATCTGTGTAGGGCTCGCTTACCTCTTGGAGATAGGACGTCTTCGGCTACCGTGTTTCTTGTAGACGCGTTTGGCCTCTGACTTCGCTTCCGCTTGCCCCTTTGCTCGGAACATCCGGCGTTTTGCTTCGCCGTAGGCCAGCTTGTGATCGACGATAGGTGCCGGATAGTCCTGCCTAATGCGGCATCCAGCCTTTTCCTGAGCGGCCCTTGGCATTTTGTGAGGTTCTGCGAGGTAGACTTTGGGGACCTCGGCTAGTTCCGGCAGCCAGCGCCGGATAAAGACGCCATCGGGGTCTTGGTCGGCCACCTGTTTGATGGGGGAGTAGATTCGGATCGTATTGATTCCAGTCATTCCCGACTGCATTTGGAATTGGCTGAAGTGGATTCCGGGTTCAAAGTCGAGGAAGCGTCCCGCGAGATACACGGCGGGCCGGCGCCAATGCAGCCATAGGTGGTATGAGGAGAAAGAAACCATCATGGCGCGCATCCGGAAATTGATCCAGCCGGTCTGGTGAAGGGCACGCATGCAGGCATCGACCATTGGGTATCCGGTTTGGCCTTGGCACCAGGCTTCGAAGTGATTTTCTTGGAAGTCGTTTTCGCGCAGGCCATCGTATGCCCGGACAAAGTTTTCGAATTCGATCGATGGTTGGTCCTCGAGCTTTTGCATGAAGTGACAATGCCAGCGCAGGCGCCCGCCGAAAGACTGGAGTGAACCAAACCAACCGGGCTCGACTTTTTTACCTTCGTTCTTGAGTTCTCGGAGGTCGCTCAAGCGCTGTTGATGGGCATGATAGGCGGTTCGAATCGACAGGGTGCCCCATGCGAGGTGGGGACTGATACGGGAACAGCTTTCCCAGCCTTCGAGGGGTGAGGACATATCTTTCCGGTAGTTTATGCCTCGGTAGGCGAGAAAACTCTGAAGTGTCTCAATGCCCTTTAATTCGCCTCCCTTTTGACGATTGGTCATGGTCGAAGGCTCCAGATGAAATGCCTCGGCGCCAAGGATCGACCCGGAATTGGCGAGTGGGCACGGTCCCAACCGTTTCGGGGCGTCGACGAGCGGGGCGCTCATGGTTTTCTTCCAACGAGCGGACCATCCGTCCCGCGAACGAAGTCGGCGCACGACTCCATTTTGGGGGAACTCTGTCCAATCCACGCCACGGTGTCGGCACCATTTGGATACGTGACGATCGCGATCGTAGGTGATGCGGTTGCCGGTTTCTTCGTGGCTGAGCAGAGTCTTGAAGGGAAACTCACCATGCAGGTTCTCGAGAACATCGGGCATCCTCCCACGTCGGAGCACCAATCGATTTCCCAGGGATTCAAGATTTGCGGAGAGTTCCCTGAGCGATTCATTAATGAAGCCGAGATGTCCGGCGGTGAATTCGGGACTGTCGATCAACTCGTCTTCGTATACGAACAGGCAAACAAGCGGAGAGGGTGCGCGATCGGCAGCGGCGGCCAAGGCCGTATGATCGCTGACCCGCAGGTCTCGTTTGAACCAAACAACGGTTGTCATGCGTATTGGGTTACGAACGATATGTCAGCTTATCTGCCTTCGAACATTTGTTGTCGCTGCGGCCGGCCATTTAGCTGGCGGCGCAAGTGGGCACGCTGTTGGGAAGAAGTGAGGTATTGCTCCGAACGCTGTCGGCGGAACAGGAACCGCTGAGTTCGTTGTATTTGCAATTCATGAGTGTCAACTGCGTTGACCATGAAGCCTTGGGGCAAGGTGGAACGTTGGGTTGGCTATGTCGCAGATACCGAGGGCGTTTTTTCCGGAGCCGGAGTTGAACGTGAGGCGGTCGCGAACATCGTCCGGTGAGAGAGCGGCTTGTTTATTGGTGGTAATGGGAAGACTTACGTCTGCCTTGACGATTGGGCTCAGCTTGCGGGCGGAATGGGGTGTATAACTCCCTATTCATGCGAGACTTGCATGTTGGATGTTACCCTGATAGTGCAACAAGTAACGCCCCCTATGCGGTCTAATCGTAGCCTGTTTTTGGGATTCGCCCTTTCGAATGAGGACATATTTTCCGTGCGCGAAACGAACTTGAGATGGGCCGGGGGGTAGTGCTAGCGATGGCGAGGAATAGAAGGCGGGTTGCGACCCAGGATTAGCGAACGCGGCGCGACTATTTTTCCATTTCTTTTGAGTTTTTGGAGTCTCTAATGGGTATGCTCGGCGCTGTATTCCTTGCCCATGTAAGCCTTGTAGAGAGCGAGAATGGCATTTTTGAGGGTGTCCGCCTGTTCGGTGTCGACTGTTTGCTTGGTCTTCATGGCTGCGACGGTTACTGCATGGGCGGCCTTGAGAAGTTCGTCATAGTTTTCGGCGTCGGATTTGATCCGCTGGGCGAGGAAGTATTCGGCGATTGTGTCCTGTATGTTTTGGGCGTGCGATTCTTTATTTATGATCCAACGAGTGGACTGGTTTATGGATTCTGCATCGGTTTTCCCGGCGAGTTCTCTTACCAAGGTTCCGGCCTTGGCGACGGTTTCCTGATCTTCGAGCATCATGTGGAATCGCAAGTCATCATGGAAAATGCCGCACGGAACTTGGCAATGCGACCAGGCGGAAGTGATTGCGGCAAGCAGCAACAGTGGGGTGAGGGATAGTATTTTCATGTGACAAAGTTACGTCTGAGTTTGTGGTTTTGTCACGTCGCGATTGCAGATCGACAAGGAGCCGTAGAGCAATCAAACTGGGAGAGTAGATGGTGAGGCACTTACCAATTGTTTAATGTCTTTCATTGGGAAATTTCCGTCTCTTGTTGCGGCCCTTTTTGTCTGGGGTTTAACGATTGAGGGCTGGGCGGTTACGGTTTTTGAAAACTTCTGGCTGATCGATGGGGTCTCTGACGAACCGGTTGAGGGCGCAGCCATGGTCGTCGATGGAGAACGCATTGTTGCAGTGGGGGTGATCGATTCCGCGCCTTGGCTGGAGCGAGAGGGGGCTGAAGTGGTTGATTTGGAGGGAGGTGCGGTGATGCCAGGGTTGATCAGCAACCACAGTCATGTCGGGATTGTAAAGGGTGGAACGGTATCGCCGGAAAACTTCACGCCAGAGGTCATCAACGCGGAGCTGAGGCAATTTGAGGGGTACGGGGTATTGACGGTGGCTGTGCTAGGGATGAGCAAGGATCTTCTTTATGAGCTCCGGGACAAACAGCGGCGGGGCGTCTTGGGTGGGGCCGAAGTTTTTACTGCAGATCGTGGTCTCGGGGTCTATAACGCCGTGCCGCCGGTGCCCTTGGGGACCAGTCAGGTGTTGAGGCCGCGATCGGCTGAGGAAGCCTCGAGAATGGTTCGGGAGATGGCGGCGCGCCATCCGGATTTCATAAAGATTTGGGTCGACAACTTCTTTGGCACTAAGCCGCCGGAGATGGCAACGGATGTTTATGCGGCGATTATTGAAGAGGCCGACCGGCATGGGATCCCGGTGGCATCGCATGTTTTTTATTTGCGAGATGCCAAATCGTTGACGCAAAACGGGGTGGATTTTCTGGCCCATAGCGTGCGTGACCAGGCAGTGGATGAGGAACTGCTCGCGCTCATGAAGCGCGATGGTGTGGCCTATGTTCCGACGTTGACTTTGGATGAGTCGCAGTTCATTTATTCAGAGCATCCAGTTTGGATGGATACTCCGGCATTTCGGGCGTCGGTTTCGGAGGCGTTACGGCAAAAGTGGCTTACTCCAGCTTTTGGATCGCGGACGCTTGAGAACCCCTTTACCGCAAAGCATCGGGCGGCGCTTGCGCAGGCTTTGGAGAACGTGAAATTGGTGTATGACGCTGGGATCCTTGTGGGCTTTGGAACGGATTCCGGTGCGAATCCCTATCGGATACCGGGGTGGGCGGAGCATCGTGAGTTGCAGTTGCTGGTTGAAGCAGGTCTTACACCTATGCAGGCCATCCAGACAGCCACCGGCAACGCTGCTAAAGTGTTAGGAGATGAAGAGAATCGGGGAACGCTTGCGAAAGGTAAATTGGCAAACTTTCTCTTGCTGCGCGCCAATCCTTTGGACGACATCCGAAACACGACGAAACTCGAGGCTATCTATCATCGTGGGAAGCGTATCGAGCCGGCATTTTCTTCAGACACCTCTCGCGCTGAGTGAGGACAAGGATTGGGACCAAGCGAACAGGATAGTTTGACCACGCCTTGGGACGTCGGGTTTGGTTTGAGCGGGGTTTGTGTTGCGACGCAGATGAAGAAGGGGGGCCCGAGTAGTCGATGAGTCGGGAGATGGTCGTGGTTCGTAACGGCCATCTATAATGTTTTACTGGAAGTCTCTCTATGCACACGATTGATTTTCCACGCTGTCGCGGCGATGCGCTGCGTGCTCTCGAAGAATGGATACCTTGTGCGTCATCATATGTGAAGAAGCGAAACTTCGTGGTGCCTGGCCATCCATTTGTTTCGCGCCTTTCCCCGGCGGTTCGATGCCGGTTGGTTCTCGAGGAGGAAGTTGCGACGCTGGCGAGGGAGCGGTTCGCGTTTTCGACCGTGGAGAAGTTTGTTCAGGAAGTTTATTGGCGTCTTTACTGGAAGGGTTGGCTCGAGATGCGGCCCGGAGTTTGGCGCGGATATCGAAAGGCTGTGTGTGAGCTTTCTGGTGAGAAGATAAAACGGGCCACCCAAGTAATGGACGGGCGCGGCGGGCTGGAGATAATGGATTTTTTTGCCCGGGAACTGATTGAAACCGGGTATTTACACAACCACGCGCGCATGTGGTTTGCCGGTTATTGGATACACGTTGAGCGTCTTCCATGGGAACTGGGGGCGGACTTTTTTTACCGCCACCTTCTCGATGGTGATCCCGCTTCGAATACGCTTTCCTGGCGATGGGTTGCCGGGTTGCAGACTCCGGGAAAAACGTATCTTCCGCGCCGAGGCAATCTCGAAAAATACCTTGATCCGTCTGTTCTAGAGGATCACCGTGGCGGGCTTGACCAGCTAGAAAGGGTCGAAGCATTTCGTGTCTCCGACCATGTGGCAGAGATCGATCTGAAGGCGCGGTGGCCGAGTGCGGGCGTCGTGGAAGGGGGTTTGCTCTCGGGACGTGTTGGTCTATGGATTCATGAGGACGACCTTACTATTGAGAGTTCGCCGCTGGCTGAGCAGGTGGTTCATGCCGCTTTGGCAACGGCTCCCAAGACTCTGTGGGACAAACATGGATATAGCGACCGGCGTCAGGCCTATCTTGTTGAGGCGCTGGGGGATGGTGCGAGGCGTGCTGCGGATCATTTTGGCATTGATGTGATGGTCGATGATCGAACGGATTGCGAACTCGGTGACTGTGTGTTTGAGTGGGCCGTGCGCGAGAGGCTTGATTCTGTGATTGCGTTGTGGCCGTTTGTTGGTCCGATTGGCGACGAGGTGGCGGGTCTTGGAGGGATGCTCAATCGCCATGGTATCGGTCTTGAGTTGCGCCGGCGCGAGTCGGACGAGAGAATTCTGCCCAAAGCGAAACGAGGATTTTTTGCTTTTTGGAAGAGTTTGTCAGGTGAGCTTGGCGGTTCCGGCGACAGCGATCATGTAAGGGGCTGGAGAGGGCGTTCCTAGCAGACCGTTAGACAGAGGCGCACGGTTGATTGGATTAAAATGCTGGCGGAAAGCTCATACTGGCCGCGGATCTCACCTCTTGGTGAGCAATGCCAGTTTGCTGGTGACAGCTGTCCGACCAGTGCCCATACAATAGCAGCAGCAGGGCATCAATCCTGCCTGACTATCGCTGCCACGTGAAACTGTATCTCGCCCTCAGCATCGCAACTCTTGCGGTCGTCGCTGGTGTCGTCGATGTGAACGCATCGGTCATTTCCGGGGGCTGGGCCACATGGACGCCTTACCAATATCAGGAGCGATTGCCCACCGGGGGACGCCAGCTGACTGGACTCGACATCGAAGTCATGAACGCTGCTGCCGAGTTGGCGGGGCTGAATCCAATCTACCAGGAGATTGTTTGGGATCGCCACCTTCGTTCAATTGAGGCAGGGAATCTTGATTTCGCGATGGGTGCCACTCGGCAAGCGGCGCGGGAAGAATACGCGTGGTTCTCGCGTCCGTATCGCCATGAGGCGATTTTCGTTTTTTGCCGCAAGGGGGAAGGCGCGCTTTGGGAAGGGGATTCTCCCATCGACACGCTCAAGGCTATCCGAGATCGTGGCGGGAAGATCTCTCTGGAGGCTGGCTCTTTTTTCGGACAGGAGGTCTCTGATCTTATTGCGGAACCTGCCGAGGCAAGTTGGGTTGATACGCACCCGACTACCGCCCAAGTGCTTCAAGCCCTGTTGCATGGCGAAGTCGACGCTGTCTTGATGGACCGTTTTGCAGGGCTCAGCGCGGCTTGGAATCAAGATGTGCTCGATGAGCTCGAGGAATTGTCCGGCCCAGTTCACGTGTCACCGATCAGCATGATGTTCAGTAAAGCGACCGTATCGCCGGAGACGGTCGCATCCTTTGATGCGGCCATTGCTGAACTGGAGCAGAGTGGCAGGTTGCGCTATTTCGCCAGGCATACATTGATTCCCAGCCTGCTGGTTATTACGCTCGGGTCGACATGGTTTTTTTATTTTGGAAATGGTCGGTACGGCGGCCTTTGCGATCTCCGGTGTTCTGATTGCGCGAAAGGAAAACTACGATATCATTGGCGCCGCAGTACTCGCCTTCCTTCCCGCCTTGGGCGGTGGGATTATGCGCGATGTGGTCAGTGATCGTTCACCGATTGGCATCCTGCGTTCACCGGCTCCCGTGTTCGTTGTCATCGCGACGGTGGTCTGTGGATACGTGTTTTTTCGGATTGCCGACCTCATGAAGAAGCAGGTTGCCGAACCTCGTCGTGGGCGGTGGGTGCGTTGGTTTTCTGCTGACGGCCTTTTTCAGGTTACCGACGCCATTGGGCTTTCCTCGTTTACGGTCATCGGTGTGATGGTTGCGATCGACGAACGATGTGATCCCATCTGGCTCTGGGGCCCATTTATGGCCTGTTTGACCGGAGCTGGGGGAGGCATTCTTCGTGATATCTTACGTGCGCGTTCCGACATCTCCACTCTCAAAGGTTCGGTATACCCGGAGATCGCGCTTGTGGGTGGCCTTGCTTACACGCTTCTTCTGGTTGGGCGGACCTCCAGCATCAACCTCTCTTATGTGCAAACGGTTACGCTTGCGACCCTCGCCGCAACGTTTTTAATCCGGCTACTAGTGGTTCACTTTGGCATCCATCGCGTTACAATGGGCATCACCGGAAAGCCGGACAGCGGAAAGTGATACCACGAGCTCTTTAGGATGTTGAGGCCGCATGCGCGAGAGGGTCGTGTCGCCATTGGCGTCGGATTCGTCGTCGGAGTTGTTCAGAAATCGTCGTTTTTTTAGCCACTGAGCACTGCTTCGGTCTATTCTAATCGTTGGCGTGCCTCGTGTCTTTTTGGTTCGCAGGCAACCCCGAGTAAGCGAGAGCGATATGCGCGGTTTGAAGCGACTCGTGGAATGGGTGGCGAGTTTTCGGCTTGCTTAGCAGCGGTTGAGTGGGCTGGCACTTAACGAATTGTATGAATCTGTTCGGCCGTTCTTTGCGGAGAGGATAGTGCCCTTTTGTTGCTTCAGACGTGTCGAAATCGTCACCTACCAGAAAGTCCCGGGGCGGTGGTGTTCACTCATGATAGGAGTCTTTAAGCGAACCTCTCATCGCTGAGCTCGCACGCATGACCGACCAATCGAAATCTGTTGATGACGCTCCCTTGAAATGGCCAGAGCCGGTTGCTCCGGCATGTCCTGTGCGCAAGATGCTTTCAGGGCAGACTGCGCTTGTGACGGGAGGGAGTTCGGGAATTGGGGCCGCCATCGCGACGGCGCTGGCGCATGCGGGAGCGAACGTGGTGGTTAACTATGTGGGGCGCACGGAGAAGGCTCAGGCGGTGGTGCAAGCGGGGCAGCGTTGTGGGCCTCGGCTTGTTGCGGTGAGAGCGGACGTATCTCGCGAAGATGAGGTGGCCGCCCTGTTTGAGGCGGTTCTTGATACCTTTGGCGGACTAGATATTCTGGTCAACAATGCCGGCATTCAGATCGATGCACCCTTTGATGAGCTGACGCTTTCGCAATGGCAGCGCGTGCTGGACGTCAATTTGACGGGGCAATTTCTTTGTGCTCGCGAGGCGGTGCGGGTTTTCAAGCGAAGTGGCGTTCGTCCCGAGATTTCTTGTGCTGCGGGTAAGATCATCTGTATCAGTTCGGTACACGAGGTTATCCCTTGGGCTGGCCACGTCAATTATGCTGCTTCGAAAGGTGGGATTATGCTTTTGATGAAGAGCGTCGCGCAGGAGGTTGCCCCGCATCGGATTCGGGTGAACAGCATTGCGCCGGGGGCGATTCGGACCGCAATCAACGCCGATTCGTGGTCGACGAAAGCAGCTTACGATGCTCTGCTGGACTTGATCCCTTATAAGCGGATTGGTGAGCCGGATGAAATCGGACGGGCAGCTGTGTGGTTGGCCTCCGACGACTCTGATTATGTCCATGGTCATACACTGTTTATAGACGGTGGAATGACCTTGTATCCCGGGTTTGAGACGGGGGGCTGACTGATTCGCATGGGGACGCTTGTCTCTTAAGAATGAACGCGGAGCAGCAGCGACTCGAAGAAGAAGTCCGACGAGAGCAGAATTGGAAGCGCTGGGGCCCTTATCTTTCCGAGCGACAGTGGGCCACGGTTCGGGAGGATTACTCGGCGGACGGGGACAGCTGGCGGAGTTTTCCTCACGCGCACGCGCGGAGCCGCGCGTATCGCTGGGGTGAAGACGGTTTGCTTGGCTGGACGGATCGACAGTGTCGGCTGTGCTTTGCTTTGGCGCTTTGGAACGAGCAGGATACGATTCTTAAGGAACGTTTGTTTGGTTTGACGGGACCGCAGGGCAATCATGGAGAGGACGTCAAGGAGTGTTACTATTACCTGGATTCGACGCCGACCCATTCTTATGCGCGCGCCCTTTATAAGTATCCCCAGCGCCCGTACCCGTATCAGGAGCTGGTGAACGAGAACGCCCGGCGAGGGCTTCAAGATCTTGAGTTTGAGCTCTCGGATACCGGGATCTTTGATGAGCAGCGCTATTTCGATGTGTTTGCCGAATATGCCAAGGGGGGCGCCGACGACATTCTCATTCGCATTGAAATTTTCAATCGTGGTTCCGAGGCGGCGGTTTTGCACGTTTTGCCCACCTTATGGTTTCGCAACACGTGGAGTTG
This sequence comes from Verrucomicrobiota bacterium, assembly GCA_039182965.1. Classification (GTDB taxonomy): domain Bacteria; phylum Verrucomicrobiota; class Verrucomicrobiia; order Verrucomicrobiales; family DEV007; genus JBCDBW01. The sequence goes on along the minus strand of JBCDBW010000003.1, from coordinate 10,817 downwards.
GGGCTGTCGTCACGAGGGTTGTACTCTCAAGCCCTCAATCGAACAAATTGGGCCGACTCGTTTGCGGACTCATCACGAGACTTTGGAGTCTTTTCACTTTGATGTGGAGCCGGACCCGGGAGCTGATGAAGTGACCTGGCTCTTCACGGAGAACGAGACGAATGTGAAAGCCCTTTACGATGCCCCTAATCCGACGCCTTACGTGAAGGATGCCTTTCATCGCTTTTTGATCGATGGCGACACGGCGGCGGTGAATCCGAAGGGGCGCGGCACCAAGGCGGCAGTGCATCGTTGCATAGGATTGGCGTCCGGGGCTTCTGCCAAGTTGCGTTTGCGGCTTACGCGGGTGGATCAGGACGATGGTCGTCCGGCTTTTGCGGCGTTCGATGAGATTTTTCAGGCTCGCATCGACGAAGCGCGCATCTTTGATGCAGAGCATATTCCGGAGCAGGCGACCGCAGAAGAGACAGAAGTGATTCGTCAGGCCAATGCGGGTCTCATGTGGACCAAGCAGTTCTATCATTACATAGTGGAGGATTGGTTGGAGGGGGATCCCAGCGAGCCCCCCCCGCCTCCGGAGCGGCGGCAGGGGCGGAATGTGGAATGGACGCATATCTACAGCCGGGACATTCTCTCCATGCCTGACAAGTGGGAGTATCCTTGGTTTGCGGCTTGGGATCTGGCGTTTCACATGGTCCCTTACGCTGATTTTGACCGGACCTTTGCAAAGCAACAGCTCCTGGTCTTATTGCGGGAATGGTATCTTCATCCGAATGGTCAAATCCCGGCTTACGAATTCAAATTCGGAGACGTGAATCCTCCGGTGCATGCCTGGGCAGTTTGGCGGGTATACAAGATCACCGGAGAGCGAGGGCACCGTGATCGCGTTTTTCTTGAGAGTGCTTTCCAGAAGTTGCTTCTCAACTTCACGTGGTGGGTGAATCGGAAAGACATCCAAGGGAACGGGCTTTTTACCGGGGGGTTTTTGGGTCTCGACAATATTGGGCTTTTTGATCGGTCCATGAAATTGCCGGGTGGATATGAGCTGCACCAGGCGGATGCGACGGGGTGGATGGCTTTCTACGCGGGGACGATGCTCTCTATTGCGCTCGAACTTGCCCCTGAAAATCCTGCGTATGAGGACATGGCCTCGAAATTTTTCGAGCACTTTATCCAGATCGTGGATGCGATGAATTATGTGGACGGCACCGGTCTCTGGGATGAGGCGGACGGTTTTTATTATGATCGGCTCCACACTCGCGATGGGCAGGGCACGCTTCTGCGCACGCGTTCTCTGGTGGGCTTGCTTCCCTTAGTAGCGGTGGAGGTTTTGGAAGAGGATAAGCTCAAAGCATTGCCTGGCTTTTACCGGCGCTTTCAGTGGTTTATCAAGCATCGTTCTGACCTTGCGGGGCTTATTGGCTTTTGCGCGAAGGGGAATAAGGGGGGGTATTCAGGTGGGCATCGGCTGCTTGCTCTGCCGTCGCGGGATCGGTTGCAGCGGGTGTTACGGTATCTGCTGGATGAGGAGGAATTTCTGTCGCCCTACGGCATTCGCTCTCTTTCCAAGTATCATGATGCGCATCCTGCCGAACTGCAGGTGAACGGGAAGGATTTGCGTGTTGCTTACGTCCCGGGGGAGAGTGACTCGTATATGTTCGGGGGGAACTCGAACTGGCGTGGTCCGATCTGGTGGCCCATGAATTACCTCCTGATCGAAGCCCTCCTTCGCTATCACCACTTTTATGGGGATGATTTTCTTGTGGAACTTCCCACAGGATCGGGTTGTCAGGCGACGCTGGAAGAGGCGGCAATGGAGATCGGCCGTCGCCTCAACTCGCTCTTTCTTAGCGGGAAAGATGGGGGCAGGCCTTGCCACGGGGAAGAGCGACGATACACGGAAGACCCTTATTGGAAGGATCTTTTGCTATTCCACGAGTATTTTCATGGTGAGACGGGACGTGGCTTGGGCGCGACGCACCAGACTGGTTGGACGGCTTTGGTGGCACGGACATTGACGAAACGAGCCGGGCATCGAAAGTGAATGAAAACGTGTGCGTGGTCAGCTTTCTGATCGTGCTTTTTTCGAATGAGCGAATCAACCCGGATCCAGGATTTGCCTCGCGTCCTCGTTGTTGGAGGTGGTTTTGGTGGTATAGCGACTGCCAGGCGGCTGGCACGCAGCCGGGTGCAAGTTGGTTTGATTGACCGGCGCAATCATCATCTTTTTCAGCCGTTGCTTTACCAGGTGGCGACTGCGGCCTTGAATCCATCGGATATTGCGGTGCCGATTCGGCGTATTTTCCGGCGGCAACGCAACGTCACGGTGGCTCTTGGTGGCGTTGAGGAAGTGGATTTGCAACATCGTCGCATCCGCGTGGACGATGAGGAATGGGTGCGGTATGACTACCTTGTTCTCGCGGCGGGAGCGACGCACTCTTATTTTGGCCGGGACGATTGGGCGGAGTTGGCTCCGGGCTTGAAGACGATCGAAGACTCCACGGAGATTCGGCGTCGTTTTCTTCTCGCATTTGAAGCGGCTGAGCTTGAGAACGATCCGGAAGCGCGAGCGGCGTGTCTTACCTTTGTGGTAGTTGGCGCGGGTCCCACAGGGTGTGAATTGGCAGGGGCCATGGCGGAGATTGCTCGACAGGAAATGCCTCCGGATTTTCGTCATGTCGACACCGCGACGGCGCGCATCATTCTTGTTCAGAGCGGCGACCGGGTGCTTCCGCAAATGTCTGAACAGTGTTCGGAGGCGGCAAAGCGACAGCTTGAAAAGTTAGGGGTGGAGATTCGACTCAATTCGCGGGTGACCCACGTTGAGGAGGGCGGCGTCACTTGCGGCGAGGATTTTATCGCCGCCAACAACGTATTCTGGGCGGCTGGAGTAAAGGCGTCTCCGCTAGGGGAGAGCTTGGGTGTGGAGTTGGATAGTCGCGGGCGTGTGGTGGTGGGTTCCGATTTGAGTGTTCCTGGGCATCCGGAAGTTTTTGTCATTGGCGATCAAGCCGCGGCCATTGATGCCAAAACGGGGGAGCCGGTTCCGGGCGTGGCCCAGGGAGCGATGCAGGGGGGTGATTTCGTGGGGCGCTTGATTGCGGCGGAGCTTCGGGCAGAACAGGATGGAAAATCGCCGCCACTGCGGGGAGCGTTTACCTACTTTGACAAGGGGAGCATGGCGACGCTAGGTCGAAACAAAGCGGTGGCGGACGCGTTTGGTGTCAAGCTGGCCGGCTTTCCTGCTTGGGCTGCGTGGGCGGTCGTGCACGTTATCTTTCTTGTTTCCTTCCGAAGCAAAGTTGCCGTCGCATTTAATTGGATGTGGACTTATTTCTTCGACTCACGAGGAGTGCGTCTCATCACCGGGAACAGCAAACTGGAGCTCAAGGCGCCGCCTGATCTCGATTGAATTGGTGAAGGAGGCACCAAGAAACGAGTCACGACCTGCTTCGGCCGGTGGGTTGGCATTGGGATTCGTTGCGAGCGCCGAGCTACCCGATTGCTGAGGGGAGCGGTGAGCGGGCGAACCCTTGTTCAATGAGTCGAGGCGTTCTCGGCCAGTGTGGTTTGCGTTTCGTTCGAGTCTCTGTCCCACCCGTATGCCAAGCGGCATCGGTTTGCGTTGGAAAGGGCTTCTTCGAGGGTAGCGGCCACGAACGTGGCATGGCCCATTTTGCGACCGGGTCGGGCTTGTTTTTTGCCGTAGAGATGGAGGCTTGCGCCGGGGGTGGCGAGGATTGGGGACCAGTTGGGTGGTACTTCTTCATCGAGCCATAGGTCGCCGAGGAGATTCCACATCACGGCGGGTTGAATGAGGCGAGGGCTTCCGAGGGGCATTCCGGTGATGGCACGTAGTTGTTGTTCGAATTGTGAGGTTGCGCAGGCGTTGATTGTGTGGTGACCGGAGTTGTGGGGGCGGGGGGCCATTTCGTTGACGAGGATACGGTGGTTTTTGTCGACGAAGAATTCGACGCCGAGCACTCCGACGTATGCGAGGGCTTCGGCGACTGTGATTGCGATCTCGCGTGCCTGGGCCAAGAGCGTGTGTGGAAGGCGTGCGGGGATGATGGAGAGGTCGAGGATGTGATTTTGGTGATGGTTTTCAGCTGGATCGTATGTGACGATGGCGCCATCCTTACCGCGCACGACCATTACCGAGAGCTCGGCTTCCAAGTCGACTCTTTCTTCGAGGACTGTCCGTGGAGCACCCAGCGAGTTCCATATACCTTGCAAGTCTTCCGGGGAGGCATTTTTTTGGACATGGCGTTGACCCTTGCCGTCGTATCCGAATTCTGCGGTCTTGAGGATGCCGTCACCGGGAAGGCGAGCCAATGCTTCGGGCAAGGCGGTGGGATCGTCGATCACCTCGAAGTGGGCGCAAGGGATGCCGCTGGTGGCGAGAAAGTTCTTTTCGCGTTCGCGGTGCTGACAGATTCCGATGGCCCTGGCTGCCGGCATTAGGGGAACGCGTTGGGCAACCTTATCGAGAAGGGAGGCAGGCACATTCTCGAATTCGACGGTGGCGACGTCGATGCGGTCCACGAAGCGTTCCAGCGTGTCGAGCGAGTCAAAGGGTTCTTCGAAGACGAGGTCGGCGGTGTAGGCGGCGCCGGAACGGTCGCCGCCGGTCCACTTCAGGACCTGGAAACCCATGCGTCGGGCGTCGAGAGCGAGCATTCTCCCCAGTTGGCCACCACCGAGGACGCCGACCCATGAATCAGTTCCCGGGTTCATGCTTTTCCTTTCTTATCGAGTGTATCGGATGGCAGCTGGACGGCTTCGACCTTGGTTCGTTGGTCAACGCGGAAGTCGTGCAAACGGGAGGCGAGATTCGTCTCGCCGTGGGCGGCGCCGTGGGCGACGGCGAAGAGGGCGGCGGTGACGGCTCCGGCCTCGCCGATGGCAAAAGTGGCGACGGGAATGCCTGCGGGCATTTGCACGATGGAAAGCAAGGAATCAACGCCTTGGAGTGTGCGAGACTTGACGGGCACTGCGAGCACGGGCAGGGGGGTGAGGGCGGCGGCCATTCCCGGAAGGTGGGCGGCGCCGCCGGCTCCGGCGATGATGCACTTGAGTCCGCGTTCAGCGGCGGAGCCCGCGTATTGATAGAGGAGATCCGGTGTACGGTGTGCGCTCACGACCTTGGCTTCCCAAGGGACATCAAAGTCAGACAGGGTTTGGGCCGCGTGTTCCAAGGTGGGCCAGTCGGACTGGCTTCCCATGATAATTCCGATTTCAGGTTTGGCAGTGGTCATTGATGCAAGTGGGACGCGGAGATACCTGGAAATCGGATTTCCGGGTTACTCCAATAATTCGACGGAGCCATCTTGAAGCGAGTAGAGGGCGCCGACAATTTTGATTTGTCCTTTTTGCTCCAGTTCGGCGAGGACCGTGCTTTGTCGACGAATGTCGATGATCGCTTGACGCACGTTTTGGGCGACGACCTGTTCCACGAAGTCATTGTTTTCAGAGCTGCGTTCTTTGCCGGCGAAGCCTCCGACGGCGTTAACGGCCGGCTGAATCCTTTCGAGCAGGCCGGTGAGATTTCCCATTTTAACCCCATCGCAGGCCCCTTTGACGGCCCCGCAACCTTCGTGGCCGAGGACCATGACGAGTTTGGCACCGGCGACTTTGGTGGCGAATTCCATGGAACCGAGCTGATCATCACTGGCGATGTTGCCGGCGACGCGGCCTACGAAGACATCACCGATCCCCTGGTCGAATATCTGCTCGACGGGGACGCGAGAGTCCAGGCAGGACAGGATGACGGCTTTTGGGAATTGGCCATGGGTGGCGGCCTTGATGCGGTCCGCGATATTCGGATCGCTGAGTCTACCTGCGACGAAGCGCTTGTTTCCCTTGAGGAGATCCTCGAGGACCGCATTGGGCGTGAGCCGGGATTGTTCTTTGGCGGTTACGGGTAGGGCTGGTGTCGAGCTTTGGGCCTTTCGGGGCTGCTCTATCTGAAGGGCGATAGAATTCATGAGCTCGTAAGAAGTCAACGTTTTCATCGTGGTAATAGTCTTGATTGTGAATGAGTTGTGGAAGAGCCTCGGCACCGACTGAGCCTCTATTAGGTGACATTTTTAACAGTATATTTATTTCATGTTATTTTTGTCATATATTATGCTAATTGTCCAGTGATTCTTGAAAAAAGAGTGTCGAGCGCCCTTCAGGGGGTAGGGATGGGATTCGAGGGGCGTTGATCTAGACGCCTGGGCATGATGAGGAGGTAAAGCGTGCCGGCGGCAAACGCCCGGATCAACCAGCTGAATCCGCTGAGGAAGTGGAGGGCGGGGAGCCGGTGACGTGGCGCATGAGCAGGCTGATCGCGGTCGATGCGACGTAAGTCTGGGTGCCATACCAGAAGATGGCGACGAAACCTCGCAGGAGGGCGGGGAAATTGGCACTATAGACTCCCATGCTGGCACGAGCCATGACAGGGTAGGGGATGCCGTATCGGACGCTTGGTTTACCGACTAGACTGACGAGAGCGGTGACGATCAGGGCGGAAACGATCAAGGCAGCAAACACTTGCCCGCCGGAGAGCCCGTAGTTGAGGAAAAGTGACGCGGCAAGCGTGTATCCCAGTAGGCTTTGCGATGTGTTCGACCAGGCATTGAAGAGTGAGATTTCTCCCCAGGTGCGGGCCTCTTTCTTCAGCGGGGCGAGGTCAGGATTGTGGAGGCGGGGGGAGGGATGGGATTTTTGTCCTCTCTTCTGAGACACATCGCAGAAAGTGTTAGGAGCGGGTGCTCTCGGGGCTGAAAAGCCGGCCATACAGGCGGCGAGTGCTTCAATACCACTGGCTTCGGGCGAAGAGTTTCGTGGTTGTTGAAGCTAGCGGATCTGCGACGTTCTCACGAGCATATCTTTTTGAGCAAGCGAATGCGACGCGCCCTGGGAAGTCAGGGCGTGTCTTGTGGCAGGACGGTTCACGTTTGAGAATGAATCGGGCGTGGGACAAGCCCAACCGCGGTTTACGCGGCTACCAACGGGAACCGCTATCCCGATCAGGAGGTTGCCTGTGCGACCACGTACGACTTTGTTTCTGAGAGCGAGATGGTAATTCCCGCGTCTTTCGCCAGGGAAACAACGCTTTCGAGATCTTTATTTAGATGTGCTAGATCCCTTGTTGAGTGCCGGAAATCGTCCAAGGCGTGTTCGATATCATTGAGGGCGTGCTTAAGGTCTTTGACGGCGTGTATTTTATCGGACTTTGCATGGTCGTAGTCTTTTTTGGCATGATCGGCTTGTTGTCCACCGGCTTCCCAGTCTGAGAGAGAATGGCGAAAATCGGTAATGATGTGATCAAAATCCTTTAGGGCGTGCGTCGTGTCTTCTTTGGCGTGTTGGAGGTCTTTAATCGCGTGTTGGAGATCGTGAAGCGCGTGCCGATAATCCTGAATGGCGTGTTCGATCTTCGCGGTGGCTTTTGGGTTGGCGGCAAGGAATGATTCGAGGGTAGTGCTCATGACGTAGTTTTGATGGCTTGGTTTTTGTTGGTGAGGCTTCTACCGGTCCAATCGGAGGACAAAACGGCAGAATGCTTCAGTGAAGATATAGACGGCAAAGAGAATGGCGGTGATCCAAAAACTGGGCGGCCAGTTGGTGACACAAGCGAGGAGGATACCAATCCAGACGGCGCAGAGTGCGATGATGATGGAGACACCGATAGAGGACCAAAAACTTCGGCAGAGGCGCGCGGCGATACCGGCGGGCCCGATGACCAGGGTGAAGACGAGCAGGATACCGACGACTTGGCTTACGAGGGTGACGCTGATGGCGAGAATGATCATAAAACTGCAAGAGAGACCGGCGAGTGACAAGCCCCGTGATCTTCCGAGATCGGGCTGAATGCTGGCGAAGAGGAGGCGGCGGGAGAAGACTGCCAAGGCTCCGAGGCTGGCCAGGGCTAGCACGACCGTTTGAAGAATTTGGGTCTTCGAGACGCCGAAAATGTCGCCGAAGAGAATTGCCGTGGCGCTCCCGGCGAAGCCTTTTTCCAGTGCGAGAAAGAGTGTGCCGATGCCAAGAGCGATTGACAGGACCATGCCAACGGCGAGTTCGCTTCGTTCGAGGCGGTTACCGGAAAGTCCCATAATGGCTCCTGCGACGGTACTGATGGCGAGCATTCCCTGAAGAGGCGCGAGCCCGAAGAGGATCGCACCGGTTGCGCCGGTAAAGCCGATGTGCGCCAGAGCGTGCGCGGCGAAGCTGACGTTGCGAATGATTACAAAGTAGCCGACAACGGCTCCAAGGATTGCGGCCAGGGAGCCGGCTGCGAGGGCATTTTGCACGAAGTCGTATCGAAGATACTCCAATAATTTGTCAATCATGGCGGGCGCTCTCGGTTACGTGGCCTTCAGCGGCGACGACGAACAGGCGTCCCTGCGCACGAATGACATCGATACTGGTTCCGTAGAGACGACTGAGTGACTCAGAGGTCATGATCTCATCGACACTTCCCAGCTGAGCGGTGCCGCCGGCGACGTATAGGATACGATCCATGGTTCCGAGCAGCGGATTCACATCGTGAGCGATGAAGAGAATCGTAGCTCCGGTCTCTTGGCGGACGTGGGAGACTCGTTCGACCAGTCGCATTTGGTTTTTTGGATCGAGGCTTGCGAGGGGTTCGTCGAGGATGAGGAGGCGAGGGTTCCCCAAGAGAGATTGCGCAAGAGTGATGCGTTGTTTTTCTCCGCCTGAGAGGATGGAGAAGGGGCGGTCGGCATACTCGTTCGCGCCGGCCAACGTGATGGCTCGATCGACTGAATCGCGAGCACTTCGCGAATTCCATGGCACTCCCCAGCGGGTTCCCTCTTGGACGGCGGCAACCAAGGAACGGGCGCTTAGGGCGGTGCTTTCGAGGCTGGCACGTGATTGTGGCATGTATCCGATTTCGGCATTTGTTTTGCCGGGGGGTTGGCCAAATAGCTCGACCGTACCGGAACGAATTGGGCAGAGCCCGAGCAAGGCACCGACGAGAGTGGATTTTCCAGCGCCGTTTGGTCCGAAGATGCCAATAAACTCTCCCGGTGTGATCTCGGCATTCACGTCCTCCAGGATCGTTCGATTCCCCAGGCGGACCTTGAGATCCTTGATGGAAAGGGCTGAGACCATGATGGAATGCTATTGTGAACGCGGCAGTGCGGGCAGCAGTTCGGGAATAGGAATTCGCGGGGTGATTCAGTCGGCTATCGGCTAGGGTGCTGAGTCAGCCCTCTGAGTATGAAAAAAGGGACTTGGATGATTATGGAAGCGCCTTTTCCACGCCGCTGAGTTCTGAGAGCATCCACTCGAGATAGGTCTTTTGATCCAATGGTTGGGTTTCGGTGACACCGACGATGGGCACGTCATTGTCTTTGGCGAGTGATTCCATTTTGCTGGTAGACGGATCGGTGACTTGCCGGTTGTAGAAGAGGATTTTGGCGGTCTTACTTTTGAGGCTGTCCTCGAAATCCGCGACCTGTTTGAAGCTTGGTTCGGTATCGTTCATTACCGCGAGTTGATAATCGTAGTTGAGCATCTCGAATCCGAGAGCGGCTGCCATGTAACCGAAGACCGGTTCGGTGGCGGTGACCTTGATCCCGGCGGTTTTCTTTTTAAGTTCCGCGATTTTCTCCGTGAGAGGCTTCAGGGAGTTGATGAATTGGGTGGCGGTTGCCGGATTCTTCAGCACATCGCCGAGTTTAGTCGCGAGAGCGGGCATCGTTTTGGGATTATACCAGATGTGAGGATTGTCGCCGTCTTTGGCTCCGATCAGATCGGAAACTCTGATTACCGTGCGACTGTCTTTTCCTTGGACTCCGAGTAGCTTGTCCATCCAGTCGTCGTATCCGATACCGCTGTAGATGATGATATCGGCATCGGCGACCGCCTTTGCGGTTTCGGCGTTGGTTTGGAACTCATGAGGGTCCTGATTCGGGTTGCTAAGGATACTTGTGACTGTGGCAGAGGAGCCGGCGATTTGTTCGGCCACGGATCCGTAGAAGTTTTCCGCGGCGACAATTTTGAGTTCTTCGGCAAACGCGTGGGAGGCGAGTCCGGCGACAGCGAGTAATGTAAGGGCGAGTTTCATAAGTGTTGGGTTTGGTTGTGGGTTTAGGGAGCGCAACAGGTGTCGCAGCTTCCGTAAAGAACGATTTCGTGATCTATTACCTTGAATCCTTGAGGCGCCATCTGGTTAATTCCGCTCGCGCACCCGACTAAGTCAAAGAGGCTGCGGCATTGTTGACACAGGAAGAAGTGGTGGTGTGGGCGCTTGGTGCTTTCGTAATGGGGAGGAGCTCCTTGCACCACGATGAGTCTTGCTGCTCCGTCCCGGGTGAGTTCTTTGAGACAGCGATAGACGGTGGCCATTCCCAGGGAAGGGACGGAGGCGCCTGCGGCTGAGTGGATATCGGCAGGCGTCAATGGCCGGTTTGCTTGTGTGAGGACGCGCGAAATGGCCGACCGCTGCCGGGTGGCATAAGACATTGTTTTGAGGGTGCGACCGGCCAATTTGAGAGTCAAGTCTCAATTTGAGACCAGTCTCTGTCCCATCTGAAATTGAATTCGGCATCCTGGGAGTTTTGGACGCAAAGGTGTCCTGTCGTCTTGTTCGGCCGGGGCGTTTATGGGCGAGGATTGGTCTCTTCCAAGTGAGGAATCGGTTTTCGCATGTGGCAGGAGAGTAAGCGTCTCATCTTGCTTGCCTTCGATGCATAGTTTTGAGGCGGTGGAGGCCCATTCACGATAGGCTCCGCTTGGTTGGTGGTCGAATTGGCGCTTAGGGCACGTGGGTAACCCGAATGACGCAGAAGAGCTCAAGG
>JBCDBW010000002.1:0-86093 GCA_039182965.1 Verrucomicrobiota bacterium | reverse complement strand
GTCCAGGATCCCGACCTCGAAGCCCCTCTCGGCATCGCGGTCTTCGACAACAAAATCATCGTGTCCCAGCCACCTAGTATCGTGGTTTACACCGACGTCGATCGGGACCTCCGCTTCGATCCCAAGATCGATACCCGCGAAGAAGTCCTCACCGGATTCAACGGACGTCAGCACGATCACTCCCTCCACGCCGTCGTCGCCGGACCCGATGGCAAATTCTACTTCAACCAAGGCAACACCGGCGCCAAATTCACCGACAACGACGGCCTCACCTGGCGCATCGGTGGCCCCTACAACGGCGGTGGTGGCACCTACTACCACGACAATGTCGAACTCGGGGGCCAACTGTCCGACGACGGCCGAATCTACACCGGCGGCTTCGCCGTCCGCATGAATCCCGATGGCACCGGCCTTACGGTCATCGGACACGGCTTCCGCAATTCATACGAACACTGCGTGACTTCTTTGGGCGACGTCTTCCAAAACGATAAAGATGATCCGCCGGCCTGCCGCACAACATGGCTCATGGAAGGCGGCTTTCTCGGCTTCTTCTCTCGCGACGGGAAACGCACCTGGCGCGCCGATATGCGACCTGGCCAATCGATCCCCGAAGCGGAATGGCGACAGGATGACCCCGGCACCCTCCCTCCCGGCGATGTGTATGGAGCCGGTTCCCCTACTGGAATCGCTTACTACGAGAACGGTGCGCTTCCCGACAATTACAACGGCCTCCTCCTCAGCGCCGAAGCCCGCATCCAGTCCATCTTCGGATACCACCCCGAACCCAACAGCGCCGGGTACGACCTCGATCGCTTCGATTTCGTGAAGGCCACTGCCGGAAACATGTTCCGCCCCTCCGATGTCATGGTCGGGGCCGACGGCGCAATCTATATCAGTGATTGGTTCGACCCCGGCGTCGGTGGACACAATGATCGCGATGCCAGCACTTCCGGCACGATCTACCGCGTCGCCCCCAAAAACTTCAACCCCAGCATTCCTAAAATCGCGCGCAACAAAGACGGCTCTCCCACCAACGTCGGAGCCCTGACACTCCTCAAAAGCCCGTCACCTAATATCCGCTTCACCGGCTTCGAAGCCTTGCGAGATCTTCCCGGCCCCGAACTCCTGCCCCTCATCGATCCGCTCCTCAGAGATCGCAATCCATACCTCCGCGCCCGCGCCGTATGGCTCCTCCCCTTCGCCGGAGATGCCGGACTGATAAAACTCAATGAACTCCTCGCCAGCGACAACCCGCAGGATCGCCTCGTCGCCTTCCGCGCACTTCGCAACGCCGACCACGATTACCTCGACGACGTCACGATGACACTCCTCGCCGAAGATGAATCAGCCGCCGTCCGGCGCGAACTCGCGGTCTCTCTCCGCGACGTCCCTGCTTCCATAAAAACGCCGTGGGTCGCCAAGCTCTTCGCACGGATGCCCGAGAACGATCGCACCTACCTGGAAGCCTGTGGCCTCGCCGCCGAAGGCGCCGAAACCGCCGTCTGGAAAAACCTCCACGCCCGCCTCGAAAAGAAAAACCCGCTCACCTGGCCCGATTCCTTCGCCAAAATCACGTGGCGCCTCCAAACACCCGCCGCGATTCCCGCTCTCGTGAAACGAACCACCAGCGAAAAGCTCTCGGCCGAACAAAGAAACCTAGCTCTCGACAGCATCGCTTTCACCCGCGCCCCCGAAGCCGCCGACGCCATGGCCCAACTCGCCGCCACAAAAAATCCCGCCGCCAAACGCTGGCTCCTCAGCCGCGCTTGGAGCGAATGGAAAGACTTCGACGTCGCCGATAAACTCGTCGAACTCGGCATTTTCGATCCCGACAATACCGCCATCATCGAAATGATGGTCCCGTCGCCGCCAAAACAATCAGTCCTTCCCACCGCGGCAGAAATCGCAAAACTACCCGGGGATGCCACCCGCGGACAAGTCGTCGCCGCCACCTGCTACGCCTGCCACCAAATCAAAAACCAGGGGGTAGCCTACGGCCCCGACCTCAAAGGATGGGTGGCCAATCAAGGCGCCCAACCATTCATCGAATCCATTCTCGAACCCTCCAAAGGCATCGCCCTCGGATACGAAGGATCCAGTGTGAAACTCGTCGATGGCGGCTATATCCACGGCCTCGCATACAGCAACGCCGACCCCGTCATCATCCAATCCATGGGCGGCCTCACCCAAATTATCCCCAAGGACAAGGTCGAAAAAATTGCCCCGTTCAAACGCTCCCTCATGCTCTCCGCCGACCAACTCGGCTTAAGCCCCCAAGATCTCGCCGACCTCACCGCCTACCTCGAATCCTACAGATAGTCGGCCTACTCCTCCTCCAAAACAAACCGCAAGAAGGGATAGTGCCCCACCCCTCCGATCGGAACGTCCTGACGCACCGAAATTGTCCGCGTCCCGCCCGAAGCCGTGCCCACCGTGATCACAATCCCCGCCGAGGGCGTATCCCCTTCCACCACAAATTCCCCCGGCCAGGTCACCAGATCATTCGACCCCTGCAGCTTGACCACCACCCCCGGCGGTAAGTCTTCCTGACGCATATAACTCGCCTGCAAATAATCGCTCCCGGAAACGTCAACCAACGCCAACGAAGGAAAACTATCCCCATCACTGTCCCCTGCACTCGGATCACCTCCGTGCAAATACTCCCAAAGCGTCCGCACTCCGTCCCGGTCATAGTCAACATTGTTGCCGGACACCGCCCCATTCGAAGAGTCCCAACCATTGCTCCCATTGAACCCAACCTTCCACGCCCCCACATACGTCACACCGGAGGCCGATAAAATCGTAAATACTGCCGATGGCCCAGACAGTTTCCCCACCAAGTCAAACGCCTCCACGTAGTAGTCATAGCTAACCCCGTCTACCGCAGTCAGATCCTCAAAATAATTGGCCTCCGCAGGCTCCGCCACCGTCGTCAGACGCGAAAACCCCGGCTCCCCCGCCGCTTTCCGGTAAACATCATAGCCCGCAATATCCCAGTCCCCCACGCCAAACCACCCAACATCCACCGACCCCGCGACGCTGTTCGCCCACAATACCCCCGGCACCCGAGGGGTATCAATATCGTTCAACGATCGCGTCCGTTCGTTCGATGGCAAAGACTCATTCCCCGCCCCATCGACCGCCGTGAGGTAATACCGATACGTCACCTCACGATCAACGGAATAGTCCTGAAACCGAATATAAGGATTGTCCACCAGCCCGGTATTCACCCGCACCGCCGCTGAAGCCGGCTCCCCATCGACCCGCCGGTAAACATGGTATCCCACAACCCCGTCCGCCGGAGGATTGGTATCACTCCAGTTGCAACGCAACCGTAAGTTCGCATTCGTAGAGATACTCGCCAGCACCGGCGCCCCCGGGGGCGTCGTGTCAGGCGTCTCGTCTACAGGCAAAACATGAACATTGTCCACATAGACCGTTCCCGCGCCCGTCCCCCCGGAGCGCTCCCACCATAAACCTAGCCACGTTAGGTTTGTCGCCCCAGCCGGCACGTCCACATGACTCACGTAACTCTCAAACTCCGTATCAAAAAGCTCCGTATCCATCGCCAAGGTGTCCTCCGCTTCAATCGTCGGCCCCGACCCGTCAAACTGAGCCCGCATCCGAAAGTTTACCGTCCCCGGGTCACTCCCGTCGTTGTCACGAAACGCAACCCGCGCCTTCAACTTCAACCGCGTCGCCCCTCCCACCGGCACACTGAGCGTGCTGTTGATCCCTTGCCGCACTGTCGGCGTTGTCCCGCCAGATGTCAGCCCCCGCTGAGCCACAAATTCGCCGCCCCCGTTCCGTGGCCCAATCACATAGGTGTTCACATAGTCCGCATCTTTGATCGCCGTCGTCGATAAACCGGAAAAATCCGACGCCCCGTCTTCAAAATTCTCCGCGTAAAGATTCGTCGCGCTGAAAAGGGTGTCCCAACCCGGGGTCGCCCCCCAAGTTCCCGCATTGTATGGCCACGCCCGCTTGCACCACTCGAGAATATCCGTCAAAAGCAACTCATCGATCCCTTCCGGTGGCAAAAGCGGCAGCAAGCGATACAAGGCATCCGCATGAACTTCACCGGGACGGGCAAAAAACTTGTCACTCCCCCCCGGCCACGGCACCGGCACATAACTGCTCGTCTCAAACTGATGCCGGTCGGCATCATCACGGGGCATCGTGTTCAAATTGTGAGACTCCACCACGTCTAACCACTCATACAAATACTCCTCAAACACCTTCGCCCATAGCCCCGCTTCCACCTCATCCAAGGCCCCCGCCAACAAGGAACGATCCCGATTCGGCGTCGAATAAAAGAAACACGGATTCAAAGTCCGCTGCGAAAACCCTCCCTGCTGAATCCCTTTCCCCGTTTCCCGAATCTGCAACATCTTAATCTGGGTAATCAACCGCTGAAACCCATAAGCTCGCCCTGCCCGCTCCCCCGCCGACTCCAGGTGAATCACCTGGTAAGCCCAATCAAGCGGCACGTTCATGTTAACCTGCATCCGGTATCCCGAATTCATGCAAAGCTGCAAATGATACCACTGGTTGGACTCCATCTTGCCGAGGTGCTCCGGCTGATACTCAAAATTCACATACACATTTCCCGAAATATGAGGCGCCAGACCAAAGACGATCGATCGATTCTCACCCCCGGGCGTCGACAACAACTCCGGCGTAAATAACGGGTGCCCTTTGGCCTGCATCGCCGCAACCGAGTCCTGCACCGCTTCAAGATCATAGTCCCGCATCACTTCCATCATCTTCACCACCATCCACCGCATCAACGACTTGATCACATCCTCCCGCGTCAAGGGAGCATTGCGTGCCAACGACACAGCGGTGTCGTTCGCCAAGTCCTGGTTCGGAAGCCGGAACGTCCCATACCAATCCTCCAGATCACTCTTAAATACTCGAAACGTTTCGTTCAGATCTCCCGCCGCCGCCAAAGCCGCCGCGCCCTGCGTGTCCACCGTGTCCCGCATCGTGTTGTAAAACGCATAGGGCTGATCGTAATAAAACGCCGTCGGCCACATGTCTTCCGGCGCAAAATCCGGCAACCACGTGTTCCAATCCGGAAACTGAATCGGAATCGGAATCTCCCGAACACTAAAGGTCCCCTCGTGATCCATCACCTTCCCGACCTCCGCCCGAGACGTGCCGTTCGGGAACACATGCGAAAGAATCTCCGCTTCACTCTCAACGACCCAATCCAATCCCGCCCCCGCCATCCAGGACTCCGCTTTCTGCGCCCGCACCAAAGCAGAATCTCCCGGGTCAGGATCAAGATTCGGCCCCGGCTGAAAAGGCGGATTCCAAGGCCGCCCCGGACTCGGCCCCGCATTCGCCCGGATATAGCTCGCAATCTGCTCCCCCTGCTCCTGCGTCAATCCATGAAACAAAGAACGCGTCACGATCGAATCGTTAGAGAAATTGAAATATTTCAAATCACTCCCGTCCGCAAAATGACACGACGAACACTTCGCATTGATCGCCACTTGATTGATCGGATCGTTCAAAATCGCCCCGTGCCACCAAAGATTCTCCCCGGCATCGATATCAGCCTGATCCGGCCGCGGAGGAGTCCAAGCCGACGGATCTTCTTCCGTGAATTCACCCGCCGGAAGAATATCCACAAATCCACTGTCCCGAAAATTGAACGCGACCACCCGAATCGCACTCACCACTCCGTCCGTCCCGTTGAGACGAAACGATACCGTGTTCGCCTGACCCGCTGTCACCTCGCCCGCCGACAATGGGACCGCCACACGAACCGTGTTGTTGATTCCCCCAATACCACCCTGGCTCGCCTCAGGCTCAAAAACCGAAACGGTATGATTGTATAAAGTCGTCCACTCGCCGTCATTCACCTGCACCGATACCTGACCTCCAAATCGAATGTTGTGTATCTGTGCATACAGCCACTCGGCCGCATTCGCCCCCGCCGGCACGTTCACCGAAACCGTCTCCGTCATGGGCTCCGCCGTATAACTAAACACCCGCACCGGTAACTGCACCATCGCAGATGCGGACGGAACCCCGATGCCAACCAGCAGGAGCACGGTAAAGAAAACCGCACCGACTCCGTTCCTCGAGGGGGTATCCAAGCGCAACATCAATTCTGGGGAAAAGACCGCCGAACCCTGCCGCTTAGTCCCACGGCACGTTCGATATGAAACATTACCTCGGTCTGTTAACGTCTTCGATTAGGAATTTTAGACATAATTCAGCCCCTCCCGCCCGCCAGCAAAGGCAGAACCCCCCGAAATAGCGACCCTATCCATCCCTCCCATAGGCTGCAGAATGTCCCATTCTCAACAAAATTTGTCCGCCTGCCAAAAACCAGGCACCTTGAAAGAGCGTTTCCTACCACTGAAAGTTGCGCTCGATCCCAACCTCCCCCAACCTTTTCCACTGCCATATTTCACAAGCCTACCGAAATGAAAAAATACTTCATCCTCTTCCTCATCCTCTGCGCCTCCGCGCCGATGTTTACCCTTCGTAGCCTTGGCGAAGAAGGGCGTGTCTATTCATCCGCCGCCAACCAGCCCAACGTCATCTACATCATGTCCGACGACCACGCCGCCCACGGCATCAGCGCCTACGGCGGTCGCCTCGCCGAAATCGCCCCCACCCCCAATATCGATCGCCTCGCCAATGAAGGCATGCTCTTCGAAAACGCCTTCTGCACCAATTCCATCTGCGCCCCCTCACGCGCCTGCGTCCTCACCGGTCAATACCCCCATACCAACGGTGCCTACGACCTCGGCGGTAAAGTCGAACCCGGCGACCAAATGCTCGCCATCGAGTTCGGCAAAGCCGGATACGACACCGCCATGATCGGCAAATGGCATCTCAAAGTGGAACCCGCCGACTTTAATTACTACTGCGTCCTCCCCGGCCAAGGAAAATTCTTTAACCCCGATTTCCGCGTCCAAGGGGACAAACCGTGGCCGAAGAATGTCATCAAAAAAGACGGCGAACACTCCACCGACGCCATCACCGATATCACCCTCGATTGGTTGGAAAACAAACGCGATAAGTCAAAACCCTTCTTCCTCATGCACCACTACAAAGCCCCGCACGACTACTTCGAAAATGCGGAGCGATACCAGGATTACCTCGCAGATATCGATATCCCGGAACCCGATACCCTCTGGAACTCCCACGACCCGAAGTTCGGCTCCATCGCTACCCGCGGCCATAACGATGAACTCATCCCCCACATCGGCACCTCCATCGGAGACCGCAACCCCCGCCGCTCCTATTCCAAAGACCTCCCGAAAAAATTCCCCGAAGAATATCCCGCCAACTTCGATCCCGGTTACTACCTCGACGACGAAATCAAGAAGATGGCCTACAACGTTTACCTCAAGAAATTCCTCCGCTGCGTCAAGGGTATCGACGATAATCTCGGCCGCCTCTTCGCTTACCTCGAAGAAAACGATCTCATGGATAATACCATTATCATCTACACCGGCGACCAAGGCTTCATGCTCGGTGAACACGATTACCAGGATAAACGCTGGATGTATGAGGAATCCCAGCGCATGCCCTTCCTCATTCGCTACCCAGAGTCCATCCCCGCCGGCTCCCGCACCGATGCCATCGTCGAGAACGTCGATTTTGCTCCCACCATGCTCGACTTCGCCGGCATCGATATTCCCGATTCCGTTCAAGGCCGCAGCTTTAAGGAAATCTGTGAAACAACCGAAGAACCCGACGACTGGAAAAAAGCCGCCTACTACCGCTACTGGATGCACATGGCCCACCACGATAACCCCGGCCACGTCGGCATCCGCACCAAGGACCACAAGCTCATCTTCTACTACGGAGCAAACTACAAAGGCGAATACCGCACCCCGCCCGCATGGGAACTATACGACCTCAAAAACGATCCCCAGGAAACGGTCAATCAATACGATAACCCCGAATACGAAGGCGTCATCAAAGAACTCAAAGAACAACTCTCCGAACTCCGCACCGCCGTCGGTGACACCGGCGAAGACTACCCCGAAGTCGAAGCCATTATCCAGGAATTCTGGGACTACGACGCCGCCGACCGCGAAAAAGCCAAACAAATTTCCCACGATTTCCTCGCCACACGGGAAGCGGAATTGGCCGGAAAGGGAGATAAGAAAAAATAGTCGCCCCTACTCCCTCGACTGGGAAAACAACCACTCCTGAACCTTCACATCAGGATAAACCAGCCCGCCCACGGAATGCGGCGCTCCCTTAAGCTCGGTGTATTCATAATTCGAGGCCCCCGCTTTCTCCATCGCCTCCGCCATCTTCCGCGCCCCGTCAACCGGAGTGTCCACATCAAGCTCCCCATGGAATTGCCAGATGGGGAAATCCTTAAACGTTTCCAAATCCGGCACGGGCCCACCATTCGCCATCAACACGGTCCCCGCATACAAATCTTGATGCGAACTGATCTGATACCAACTCCCTCCCCCGCCCAAAGAACTCCCCGTCACATAAATCCGATTTCGGTCAATCGGAAGCGCGTCCGACAACGCCCGCACCAAGGCCGCTGCCTTGTCCCCATATTCCCCACGCCAACTCTTGTCCTCCGGACACCGTGGGGCCACCACAAAACATGGCCGCTCTTCTTGCAACTCTTCCTTCGTCCAAATGGTCGCCGCTGTCCCCGGCGGCCAATCCTCATCACCACCTCGCGTTCCACCACCATGCAACGCCAGAACCAAGGGATACTCCTCCCCCTTCTTAAAGTCCGGTGACCCCCAAAACTGAAACGGCATCCCGCCCTCCGTGGTACTCCGCACAAACTCACCCGTGATCATTTCCGCATACGGTCCCTCCTTCAACCCGTCCGCCCGCGCTTCGCCAATCAATAACGACCGCACATATGCTTGATCGTCCTCACTCAATTTCTCCAACGGAATCGTAACGATATTCAGATCCGACCGTCGCATCACCCGCACCTCTTCCTCCGTAAACTCCCGCAATTCCCCCTCCATCGTCCGCCCATCCTCCGACGTCCACGTCCTGATGTCCTGCCCAATGACCACCCCAGAGAGAATTCCCCACAGCACCCCTGTCGTCCAAAGCAACTTCATAACTCTCATTCAACCCCCTCGCCACTCACCCCGTCAAGAACCCAGACCGTCCCCTCGCAAAGACCCCCTCATCACTCACGCTTCTGCAAAAACAACCACTCATGCATCTCGCCATCCCCAAATACATCCCAGGAAATCCCATGATCCTTATCCGGATATTCCGTATACTTGATCTTTCCATCGATCGCCTTTAAGGCCTCTACGATCCCACGCGATTGCTCCACTTTGACAGTCGGATCCTTCGCGCCATGAAAGGCCCAGATCGGGATATCCTTCAACGCCTCAGCCTGGTTGGGATTCGCCCCGCCCGCCACGGGTATCCCCGCTGCAAATAATTCCGGCTCCTGAGCCAGCAATGCCCACGTCCCATACCCACCCATCGAATACCCCGTTAAATAAACACGGGACGCGTCCACTGGCGCCAATTCCAACATCTCCTTCACCAACTTGATCAACTGCTGCCCCGATTCCCCCTTCCAATTACTGTCTTCCGCACACTGCGGCACCACAACAATACACGGCCGCTCCCCAAAGTTCTCCTCGTCCGCAAACTTCCGCACGTCCCCGCCCAACTGCCGCTCGTTGTCCTCCCCCTTCTGCCCCACGCCATGCAAATAGATCACCAACGGCAGCAAATCCGTCGCCTTCGTCCGCTTCGGACCGTACAGCCGCACCGGCAATTCATCCTCATACACAAACGAAGCCCACTCCTCATCCAATAATTCCAAATACGGCCCCGCCTCAATCGCCGCCGGACGCCCCTCCGCCGCTAGTCGCTCCGCCACTTCCTTCCGATCACCCTCGGACAACGTATCCAACTTGATCGCGAACGTGCGCCCGTCCGATTCACGCCGTATCGTGACTTCCTCCTCCGTCGCACTCACAAATTCAGCCTCAATCGTCCGCCCATCCGTGGACGTCCAAGTCCGCGCCATCACCGTCCCAGCCAAGCAATATCCCATTGCCAAAAGGACAACAACAGTATCTCTCATCTTCCTTCTCAGCATATCCATCCGCCCCTCGAAACGCTAATCGCAACCCTCACCTGAAACAACTCCTCATCACCCGCTTGCCTCACTCCGTCTAAGACCGATAATTTCGAAAGAAGACCCCGCTCCCCATGCCCGCCTCAAAAAGAAATTACGTCCACGGCATCCTCTCAGGGCTCCGCGCCTACCTGCGTGTCCCCGGCACAGTCCGCCGTTACCGCCTCGGCCACTACCTTCTCGCCCCCGCCGCTCTCAGCTTCCTGCTGAGCCTCGCTATCCTCACTATTGTCATCCTCTCCGCCATTGCCCTCTCTCAATACGTCGACCGAACAGTCGACATTCCCGTCCGCTGGCTCGACGAAACCATCAACTGGATCGCCGGGATCCTCGGCGCTTTCGCCATGCTCGCCGTGTTCGTTTTCCTTCACAAACGTATCGTCCTGATCGTTCTCGCCCCTTTCCTCGCAAGACTCTCCGAACTCACCGTCCGGGGACTCGAAGGAACCCAATTCAAAATCAAACTCGACTTCAAAGCCGCCCTCAAGCGAAGCGTCTACATCAATACCCGCTCCATCTTCCTCGAGCTCTCCGCCACTCTCTCACTGCTCGCCATCGGTTTCTTCGTCCCTCCGCTCGCCCTCTTCACCACCACCCTCGTGTTCCTCATCGAATCGCGCTTCGTCGGCTTCGGTCTCATCGATTTTCCACTCGAATACAAAGGGTTCTCCGTCGACGAAAGCATCGCCTACGCAAAATCCCATCGCGCCCTCGCGACCGGCCTCGGTGCCGGATACTTCCTCCTCCTCGCCATCCCCATCGTCGGCTGGATGATCGCCCCCACCTTCGGAACCGTCGCCGGCACCCTCCATGCCATGGAAGAGCTCCAGCAAGCCGAAACGTCATGAGAAAAATTCCCCGAATATTCTCCCGCGGAGCCCGTCCAATGGACCATGAAAATACTGAAATCCGCTTTTTCCCTTAAAATCCTCGCAGTCGCCCTGGCCCTCGTCGGCCTCACTGCCACCAGCTGCACCACTACCTACGACGCCTACGGACGCCCCGTCCAAACGGTGGACCCCGCCCTCGCCGTCGCCGGCATCGCCGCTGCCGGACTCGTCGGATACGCCATTGCCGATAACAATCGCGACCAATACCGCGGCGGAAAACACTACTACAACCGACGCTACGAGCGCCCCTGTCACTACTAGGTCATGGGCCTAAGTCGAACGACTAGTCGCCCTCAGATACTCGGGATAAAATCGCCATCTTCGCGGCACATGAATCCATGCACGCCGCAACACAAGGCGAGCCACCCTCATCCGTGCCCTCGTCCACGCCGTCGATCGCAATCCCAGTCGCTCTCGCACCCGATCCGGCAACAACTCAATTGCCATAAAATCAATGCCACGTCCCAATAAACGCGTCCCCATCGTATCCCGAGGGTGAACAATCACTTCCGCTAATTCAGCGCATATGGCATGACCACCTAACAGGTCACCCTCAATCATTTCTTCGTAGTACGTCTCAAATTTCCCCCACCCCTCCGGACAATCAGCTTCATTCACTCCAAAATACGTCCCAAATCGACACATATCCCGGTAAAACCGTTCCTTCCGATCCAAAGACACTTCCCCGTATATCAATTCATATCCGCGTAACGCCGCGATCACCAAAGTCGCCAACACCCACACCAACAACTCCGGCTCAAACGCCGAATACCCTCGCCGCCCTTCAACCCCCTCCAAAACTTCACCGCGTACCTCGCCATGAACCGCCGATAGCCGCGCTTTCATCGCCTCCGCTTCCGAGATGCGCCCAAACGCAATCCCGTTCGTTCCCCGCAAGGTCCTCTGCAATCGCCCCAAGGTATCCCCGCGAAAATCACTGTGGTCGTACACCCCTTGTGCAATCCGCGGATGCGCAATCTGCAAAATCGCCGCTGCAGGTCCGTATATAAGACCACACCGTTCCCGGTTCACCCGCCACATCTCCGAGTCCGGCCTGAAAAGAAACTCATCTCTCTCCAATCCTCCATGGCAAATCTTCCCTTTGAGACTCCCCTCCTCCATTGTTCCAAACCAAAATCCTTTTCACCGGAACTCAAGCTTGATCTCTTCAGCTCAAAATGCTTCTCTCAACCACCCTCAGCACACCATTCCTTTCACGCAATGGTGACATGCTGACCTTCGCTACAAAACTACATCCCACCGTGGCAAATATGGAAACCGCATGGGATGCCGGATACCGCGCCGCCGAAGTATCCCTGAACGCCGCCGCTCTCAGAGACTGGAACGCGTCCGTCGATGCAGTCAAACGCTTCCCCATGCGTTACACACTGCACTTCCCCAACAAGGGACCCATCGCCACGAGAAAAATAAAAAAAATCATCAAGCTCTACCGCTCCCTTCAATGTTCCGTCATGATTATTCACCCGGGCATGCTTCAAAAATATCACGCCGAACTTGATAAGAAGAAAAAGCCTCTTTGTCTTGCCGTCGAAAACGGAAAGGTTCGATACGAAGCGTTCTATCGCTGGGCCGAAACGCACAATCACCTCACCCTCGATGTCGAACACTTGTGGAAATACAGCCTCGAGGATTGCCCCTTCCCAGAGTTGCGCCACGAAATGAAGGTGTTCCTCTGGAAATACGGTTCCAAGGTTCGTCACGTCCACCTTCCCGGATATATCCCCGGACAGGAAGAACACCAGCTCACTAACAAGAATCCCAAACTCGCCCGCATGGTGCTGAACCTGCTTGAGCTCGACGGCATCCCCCGGACAATCGTCTCTGAAGCTCGCACCAGCCTTCGCACACCCGAAAACCTTGCTGCCGATTCCCGATTTTTCGAAAACTGGTCCCGCTTCCGCGCCCCTCAACGATTCCTGACCAAACACCTCGCACCAAGAAAGACGGGATGACCATCGAGGACACTGCCACTCGCAGGTCTACTAGAGCGTGAATCCTCCAACTGCCCCCACACAATGCCCTACTCTCCCGATCACCCGAACGGCCCGTCGACCGAAGCAACGCCAATCATCAAGCGCGCCCGGGAACTCGTCGCTAGCGCTTCAAAAATCGTCGGCTTCAGTGGCGCCGGCATCTCCACCGAATCCGGAATCCCCGACTTCCGCTCCCCCGATGGCATCTGGGCAAACAACCGCACTGTCTACTTCGACCAATTCGTCGCAAACCGCGCTGACCGCATCGAGTATTGGCGCCAAAAATCCTCAATGTGGCCCGAAATGCGCGACGCCAACCCCAATGCCGGTCACCAATTCTTCGCCGACCTCCATCACTCCGAAAAACTCCTCGCCATGATTACCCAGAACATCGAGGGCCTTCATCAAAAAGCCGGCCTTCCCGCAGATCAAGTTATCGAGCTTCACGGCACTACCGTCGAGGTATCTTGCCTCTCCTGTAGCGCCACGATATCCATGGACGAAGCGTGTGACCGCATCGCCGCCGGTGACCCCGCACCCGAATGCCAATCCTGCGGCGGCCTTCTCAAACCCGCCACGATTTCCTTCGGCCAATCCCTCAATGCCGCCAACATCGATCGCGCTACCACCCTCTGCCAGGACTGCGATCTCCTCATCGCCGTCGGATCATCTCTCGTCGTCCACCCCGCCGCCGGTTTCCCACTCATCGCCAAGCAAAATGGCGCCAAACTCATTATCATCAATCGCACCGAGACCCCTCTCGATACCGTTGCCGATGTGATCATTCAGAACGAAATCGGCCCCACCCTCCACCAACTCCTCTAGAACCCATCTCACTTTTATCTCTCCCTCTCCTCTCCTTGCGGGCAGACAACACTCCCCAGGAAGAACTTCGTTTCTGGCACGGACAGACTCTCTTCCTCCCCCTCCCCGTAAGAACGATCCTCCGGATCGTCCGCAACGCTCTTCTCAAGTGCACTCGTTCGATCGAATTAAGACCAATGGCCACCACTTCCGGAAAATACCAATAGGCGAAGAATCGTGAACCGGAATTCCCGTCAAGAATTTCCCCCCAGAAATCCGCCTCCAACACCGAAACAGCTCCTCTCCAAAAATAACGCCCGCGAACTCTGCCAACCACCGCTGCCTCCTTCGAAAAGAATTTGTCCCTCTTCCCCTCATGGATAAGTTCCAAATAAGACTCCGGCCCAATGGAAACCTTTGCCGCCCCAGCCCTCCGACTAGCCGTCCTTCCCGCAAGCGATGAGCTTGCCGATTCTAAGGAAAAGGCCTACTTCTCGCGCGGCTTTATCGAAGATCTCATTACCGACCTCTCCCGCTTCCCGAATCTCGGTCTCATCTCACACCACTCATCCTTCTCTCCCAGAATTCAAAACCTCGACGACAGGTCAATCGCCCAAGAATTGGCCGCCGATCTCCTCCTCAAAACAAGCGTCCGAAACGAAGACCACCAAATCCGCGTAAATACCCAGCTCATCGATCCTAAATCCGGAAGCGTCGTTTGGGCCGATCGATTCGATTCACCTGCCGCCGATGTCTTCTCCCTCCAGGAAAGCATCTCGGAAAAAGTTACCTCCACACTCTCCAAACAAATCGACGCCGCCACCCTCGGCGCCGCCCGAAGAAAATCAATCACGGAACTCGAAGCCTATGACTGCTGGCTGAGAGGCCTCGAGAAACTGCGTGAAGGCAATATTGAATCGGATGAGGAAGCCAGGGAACTCTTCGAACGGGCTCTCGAAATCGACCCTCACTACCCAAGAGCCTTTGTTGGCCTCTCGCTCTCACACTTCAATGAATGGAGCTGCCAAAATTGGGAACTCAGCGAAATCAGCGAGTGCCGCGCCTTCCAATACGCCCACCACGCCTTCCAACTCGATCAAAACGACTCCGTTGCTCACCTCGTCCTCGGCCGAGTCTACCTCTTCCGGCGCGAGTTTGAAAAAGCGGAAGAACACATCACCCGTGCTTTCGAACTCAATCCCAACGATGCTGATCACCTCGTCCAAATCGCCAGCTGCTTCACTTTCTTGGGCTCCCACGAACGCGCAGAACAAATTTTTGATCGCGCGCTTGCTCTCAATCCCTACTGCGATCCTTGGTATTTTGCATACGGCGGCGTCATTCTCATGATGCAAAAGAAATTCGATGAAGGCATCGCCATGGCCCTCAAAGCGCCCCTCACCAACGTTTGGATCGATCTGGCTGCCTTCGTCGCCATCGCTCATGCCTATCAAAACGATCCACAAAAAGCTGCCACTTACCGGGACCTCTTTTTAGAAGCCTTCCAGGAAAAAATCGTCTCCGGCCGCCGCGCACATACCGGAGAACCTCGCGACTGGCTCATCGAAGTGAACCCGTTCAAACGCAAAGAGGATGCCAACCTCTACATCAATGGACTTCGGCTCGCCGGTTTCGAAGAAAAACCAGCCGCGTCGCCCACCCCATCACCCATAAAAGTCGCCCAAAACGATCACCCCGTCTTCCGCCTCGAAAACAATCTCCGTATCGTCGCCTACGAAGGCGCAAAAACACGCCTGCCCGAGATAAAGGGCTTTAAGGATATCGAACGCATTCTCGCAAACAAAGATGCCGAAATCCATTGCACCGAACTCATGGGCAACGTCTCCGAAGATGGTGCCCCGGATGAAATCATGGATGCCAAGGCCCGTAGCGAATACGCCCGGAACATCCGCGAACTCCAGGCTGACCTCGAAGACGCCAAAGCCGCAAACGACTCCGCCCGCGCCGAAAGTATTCGCGAAGAATTGGACCCGCTCATCGATCACCTCGCCAAATCCGTCGGGGTCGGAGGACGCTCGCGAAAAATGGCCGCTCCTGCCGAACGCGCACGCTCCGCCGTCACCTGGAGAATCCGAAGCGCCATCCGAAAAATCGAAGCCGCCCACCCCGCCCTCGGCCGCCACTTGGAAAATTCCATACGCACCGGCACATTCTGCGCCTATTCTCCTGAAAAGCCGGTGCACTGGACGGTCTAGGCGACGATCCGCCCCAAAAACTTCAACTCCCTCACGATGTAAGGCCCCCCCTCACGCCTACTTCGTGACGAAGAACCAATTCTCCAAAGAAGGATCCCCGCATTTTCACGACAATGATCACAACCACCCAAGCTCACGTATCCACCCCCTCAATCCCCATCCAGACCATCGTCGGCCCAAATGAATCCTCCCGTGCCCGCCGCACGACTCTACTCGCATTCGCTGCCGACCCTGCCATCCGATGGCTCTATCCCGACGCCCATTCCTACACCCAAGGCTTTCCACGATTCGTCGATGCCTTCGTCGGTCCCTCCATCGCCTGCAACACTTCTTTCCATATCGATAACTTCCAGGGTGTCGCCTACTGGCTTCCACCAAACGAACACGCCGACGACGAAGTCATCACCCGCGTAATCGAAGAAACCGTTCCCCGCCACCGCCTCCGCGAAGCGTTCGCGCTCTTCGAACAAATGGACGATTTCCACCCGAAAGAGGAACACTGGTATCTCCCACTCATTGCCGTCGAGCCCGCCCAACAAAATCAAGGACTAGGGTCCGCACTCCTCAAACACACCCTCACCCGCTGCGACCGATCACGCACCCCCGCTTACCTGGAATCCAGCAGCGCCACCAATATACCCCTCTACGAAAAACACGGCTTCCGGCTCATAGGCGAAATACAGACCAGCTCCTCCCCCATCGTTTACCCAATGTTCCGCAAACCGCAATTCGACCCGTCAATGTCACAATAACTGGATCCGCTAAACAACATGCCATGATCACAATGACCGACCCCGTTAGCCAAGCCTCTCGCCCTTTCCTCACCGACGGCGGACTGGAAACCACTCTCATCTTTCATAAAGGAATTGAACTCCCAGAGTTCGCCGCCTTTCACCTCCTTCGCCATGACATCGGCCGGAACACCCTGCGCGATTACTTCCATACCTATCTCGAAATCGCTGCCGAATACGATACCGGTTTCATCCTCGAAAGCCCCACCTGGCGCGCCAATCCCGATTGGGCTAGAAAAATCGGTTACTCGAAAAAAGAGCTCATCGCCGCCAATAAGCAATCCATCGCCGATCTCGAATCCATCCGCAACACATACTCCGATCGCATCTCCCAACTGCCCATTAGCGGCTGTATCGGTCCACGGGGCGACGGATATTCCCCCTCTTCACAAATGTCACCTTCGGAGGCAGAATCCTACCACGACCACCAAGTCAAAACCTTCGCCGATGCCAACGTCGACCTCATCACCGCGATGACACTCAATTACGTCGAAGAAGCCATCGGTATCGTCAACTCGGCCATGGCCGCCGGTATTCCCTCCGTTATCTCATTCACACTCGAAACCGATGGTGCTCTCCCCAGCGGAGAAAAACTCGGCGACGCCATCCGCCGCACCGACGCCGATACGAACGGCAGCGCCGCCTACTTCATGATCAACTGCGCCCACCCCACCCATTTCGAAGACGCTTTCGACAACGGCGAAGACTGGAGCCATCGCATCAAAGGCATTCGCGCAAACGCCTCCACCCTCAGCCACGAAGAACTCGACAATAGCGAGACCCTCGATGACGGCGATCCAGCAGATCTCGCAGACCGCCTTCGCCGCCTCAAAAAAATCCTTCCAAATCTGACCGTCTACGGAGGCTGCTGCGGCACCGATCACCGCCATGTGCGGGCCATCGGCAAAGCCTGCACGGCGGACTAATGCAACCGCTTGCACCTCAAATCGCCTCAGCCGCAGTCCGACGTCCAAGTCATCACAAAAATAGGCCACCTCATCCTAGAACAAATGCCCATTCCGAACGATAATTTCTCTTGGACGCCCCTGACCCTTTCGCTCACTCGACGCGTCCCACAGAATCATGATCAAGGATCCGTCCCCAAAAGTGTTCCTCTCCATCACAACTCTCGTGCTCACGATTCTCTCGCCAGGCGTGGCCGAAGAAACGAATCCTGACAAAGAAACCGAGCGCCCAAATATTCTCTTCTGCATCTCCGACGACCAGTCCTACAACCACACCGGTGCCAACGGCGATCCCGTCGTCCTAACCCCCGCCTTCGACCGCGTCGCCCGCGAAGGCCTTCGCTTCGTCCACGCCTTCTGCGACGCCCCCACTTGCGGCCCCTCCCGCAGCGCCATCCTCACCGGCCAACACATCTGGCGCCTCGAAGAAGCCGGCAATATCCACAGCACCCTCCACGCGAAATTCCCAACCTATCCCCAACTGCTCCGAGAAGCCGGATACGCCATCGGCGCCACCGGCAAAGCCTGGTCCCCCGGCCGCCTCGAACCCGGCGGCCGCTCTGAAAATCCGGCCGGCCCCCTCTTCGACCAAAGGACGACGCCGCCGCCCTTCAAAGCGATGCGCAACACCGACTACGCCGCCAACTTCAATGACTTCCTCGCCCAAGTCCCCGACGACCAACCCTTCTGCTTCTGGCTCGGCACCAGCGAACCTCACCGAGGCTACCAATCCGGCACCGGCGTCCTCACCGGAAAAGACCCCGACAAAGCGGTCGTCCCTCCTATCTTCCCCGACAACAATATCGTCCGAAACGACATCCTCGACTATCTAATCGAAATTGAACACTTCGACCACCACGTCGACCGCGCTATCGCCGCCCTGGAAGCCGCCGACAAACTAGAAAATACCATCGTCGTCATCACTAGCGATCACGGCATGCCCTTCCCTCGGGCCAAAGCCAGCCTCTACGACTCGGGAACGCGCGTCCCCCTCGCCATCCGTTGGCCCAAAGGCATCAACAAACCCGGACGCACCGTCGAGGCTTTTATCAACCTGAGCGACCTCGCTCCTACCTTCCTTGAAGCTGCCGGTCTCACCCCGCCTCAACAAATGACCGCCCGCTCCCTCGTCCCCATTCTAAAGAACCACTACAATCCCGCCGCCTTCTCTGCCGCCTACAGCGCCATGGAACGACACGACGGCTGCCGTCAAGGCGGCAAAGGATACCCGTGCCGCGCCATTCGCACCAAAGATTTTCTCTACATCCACAACTTCGAATCCTCCCGCTGGCCCTCCGGCTCCCCCGATCCCACCGTCTGCGCCCGCTCCCTCCCCTATGGAGAAATCGATGCCTCTCCCACCAAAACGTTCATGATGGAAAACCGCAACCAACACGGCATCGCCGAACTCGCCGAACTCGCCTTCGGAATGCGCCCCACCGAAGAACTATACGAAGTCACGTCCGACCCCTGGCAAATGCAAAACCTCGCGGGCTCCATCGACCACTTCGAAACCCAAAAACAACTTCGCAAACAACTCTTCGAATACCTCAAAGAAACCGAAGACCCTCGCCTCACCGGCGGCGAAATCCTTTGGGACTACTACCCCTACTACGGCAAAATCTCCACCTCCGGATGGACGGTCGACCCCCCTCCCTCAACCCGGTAGGGCTTGCCCTTCGTAGCTTCAGCGAGAGCAGAACGGACTGGCGAAGAAAATACGGTAGGGGCGAACGGCCCGCTCGACCGCAACGCTCCTCCTTACCCCTACCGACACACCCCCCGCGACCTCCACCCCGTCACTCCCCCGCCGGCACAAAAAAATCCTCCGGCTTCTTACCCCCTTTATAAGCATCCCCAAACCCCGAATTGCTCGGCGCATACTCCCCCACCACGTCCACATCGACGCCCCCCTCCGGAATCTCATCCTCCCGCCCCAACGCCCACAAGATCCCCTGCAACGCCAATCGCCGCATCGCCGGCTCCCGAAAATCATACGGATGTCCCAAGGTCGTCGTGAAAACCCGCGCCGGCTCCTCACCAAACGCATGCGTCTTCGTCCACGCCACTGGATTCGTCAACGGATACCGGTCCAACTCTCCCCGTTCCTCTTTCTTCGAGCGCAAAGCGGTCCCTTCTAACAAAAACACCGGCTCCCCCGCCACGGTATCATCCCCACCTTCCACATGATACAACCACGAATACGCCCCAAATGGTTCCACCCCACGCAAAATGGGATGCTCCCCCGCGCCCTCCACTACCGCCACCTCCGTCAACGGCTTCTCCCCGTCATCAAAATGACCATGATGCGTGATCCACTTCTGACCCAGCAACTCCCGCATCGTCTCTCCCCCCGCCAAGCTGTGCACAAACTCCGGATCATCCTGGTATCCCCATCCCGCATGCGGAGATCCGTCGTCGAACCGAAACGAATGCGTCGCCGTCCGAAATCCCACGACCGGCTTTCCCGATTCCAAATGCGCCAGTATCCGCCCGAACGTCTCCTCGTCCGGTCGCCGAAACCGCAAAAACAAAACCAGTAAATCCGCGTCCGCCAATTCCTCCGTGCCCGTCAACGATCCCTGCTCGTGCGGATCCACGACCCCCTCCTCATCCACTGAAAATCCCACCGTCACGTCATACCCAAAATCCCGCTCCAATAGCCGCGCTAACATCGGCATCGACTCCTCAGACCGATACTCCCCGTCCCCGGTCAAAAATACCACCTTCGGCGCGTCCGCAGCCGGCAAAACACAGCTCAAACATCCGAGAATACAGAGAGAAAAAACGATCTTCTTCATAATAGGAAAAAATACTTCGAAGGAAAATTAATCGGAATCCGTGGGCCCGTCCATCACGCGATGAAAAGCTATCCCCCCAACGCCAACAGTGCCAAAATAAGCAGCATGAACCCCATCACTCGCCTCATCACCATGCTCCTCGCCCTAATCTCATCCCCGATCTTGCTCGCGAACAAGCCCTCTCCAGAGACCACCGAAGATCACTCTGATTGGGTGTCGCTCTTCAACGGAAAGAACCTCGACGGCTGGACCGTCAAAATCACCGGCCACCCTCTCGGAGAAAACTTTGCCGATACGTTTCGAGTGGAAGACGGCATCCTTAAAGTCACCTACGACGACTACGAAAAATTCGATAACCAATACGGACACCTCTACACTAACATCCCCTATTCCCACTACCGACTCCGCATGGAATATCGCTTCATCGGAGAAATGATGCCCGATGCCCCCAAGTTCGTGAACCTCAACAGCGGTTTCATGATCCACTCCCAGTCCCCGCAAAGCATGGGGCTCGATCAGGAATTCCCCGTCAGCCTCGAGTTCCAGTTCCTCGCCGACGCAGGGAAAGGAAAGCGCCCCACCGGAAACGTGTGCACCCCAGGCACCAATCTAGAAATCGACGGCCAACTCGTCACCCAACACATCGTCCAATCCACCGCCTCCACCTTTCCCCCAGATGAGTGGGTCCAGGTCGAAATCGAGGTCCGGGGAAATGAGGAGATCATTCACCACGTCAATGGCACTGAAGTCCTCCGATACCAACACCCCCAACTCGATCCCGAAGGGCGCGTCGAATCCGCCGAGGCTCTCCTCAAGGCCGGGGCCCCCATTCCCCTGAGCTTCGGACACATCGCCCTCCAAGCCGAGGGCCAACCCGTCTGGTTCCGAAACATCGAACTGATGCCCCTCGAATAAGCCCGGAAACCCCCGTATTTCCAACCTTTTCCTCCGATTTCTCAGAAAAAATCGGCAGGTCCACCCTCGTCCCGGAATAAGTTGGTATATGGCCAGCCCTGAAAACCCCGGGAACCGTCCCTCAGAAGGTGATTTCATGCCCCTTCTCATGCGACACGAACCCGCCCTGAGAGCCTTTGCCCGTTCACTCCTCCCCAATTGGACACTCGTTGACGAGGTCATCCAGGAGGCCAGTCTCACCCTCTGGCAGAAGTTCGATCAGCTCGAACACGAAGACGGTTTCCTCCCCTGGGCCAAAGTCATCGTCCGCTTCAAATGCCTCTCCGAACTCTCCAAGCGCGGCCGCGACAAGCACGTATTCAGCCCCGCTGTGCTTGAATTGCTCGCCGATGAAGCCGAAGCCGTCGATCCCGATGAACAAGCAAAAGCCATGAAAGCGCTGCGCGTCTGTCTAGCCCGGTTCTCAAACTCACATCAGGAACTTCTCCTCGCACCCTACTCCAGCGACGGCAAAGTAAAATCCCTCGCCCAACACTCCGGGAAATCCGCCAACGCCCTCTACAAACTACTCGGACGCCTCCGCGAAAAACTCTCCCTCTGCGTCCACCAAACCGTTGCCCGGGAGTCCTTCTAAGATGAAACCAGAATCACTCATCCATCGCTACTTCATCGGCGAAGCCTCTGAATCCGATGTCGCCAAACTTGATGATTTGCTCGCCGAAAATCCCGAGCTTCGAAAAAAGTTCATCACCGAAGCCGGCCATGACGCCGCCCTTCGCGAAATAGCCCTCGAACAACAAGCCGATGCCGCCGCCGCAGACTCAAAACTAATCTCCCCCGTCTTCCGTCCCGTCGCCTGGCTTTCCGCCGCCGCCGCGGTTATCCTCCTCGCCACGCTCGCATGGACACAAGCCTCTAAACCCAAAATCATCGCCGAACTGGTTTCCAGTGAAGATGCCGCTTGGGAAAGCTCCCTCCCCACCGAGCCCGGCTCAAAACTCACGCGCGGCCGCATGAAACTCACCTCCGGAATCGCGACAATCCGTTTCCGCTCTGGTGCCGAAATGCTTCTCGAGGCCCCCTCGCAGCTCTACCTGAAAGGCCCCATGCGCGCCCGCCTAAACAGCGGCGCCGCCATCCTGAATGTCCCGGAATCCGCCATCGGTTTTGCCCTCGAGACCCCCGAAGGTCATGTCATCGATTAC
The DNA here is from genome assembly GCA_039182965.1 of Verrucomicrobiota bacterium. Classification (GTDB taxonomy): domain Bacteria; phylum Verrucomicrobiota; class Verrucomicrobiia; order Verrucomicrobiales; family DEV007; genus JBCDBW01. The sequence goes on along the minus strand of JBCDBW010000002.1, from coordinate 63,380 downwards.
GGGACCGCTTTCGCCGTCAACGTCGCCGATGAACGTGATTACACCAATGTCGAAGTCATCGAAGGAGAAGTAGCCGTGTTTATGGAAACGACCGGGGAAGAGGTCCGCGTCTTCGACCAACAGGGCGCCACGATCACAGACAATACTCTCTCCACCTACGAAGGAACGCTTCCGGAAGCAGAGATCGAACCCGCCCAAAATACCCTCCGCATCGGCACCAACGGCCGCTCCACTTCCGTCATTCGCGCCAACAAAGAGAAATGGCTCCACCCCGATAAGTTAATGGTCAAACGAAAGAACAAGGAGACCAACCACGAAAGACGATCCTTCTTCGCCTTCGAAGTCCCCGAAGTCGACATGACGTCCATCGAATCGGTTCGCCTGCGCCTCAACCAAGTTCCCAGTGGTATCGGATATGCCACGCGCCTGCCGAAAGTCAGCAAAATCGCCGTTTACGGACTCACTAACAAAGAAAAGAGCGACTGGGACTTGAGCGCCACATGGGAATCCGGTCCCAACCCCGAAGACGGCACGCTCATCGGACACATCGAGATCCCCAGGAGCCGCCAAACCGGAAGTCGTTTCCTCGCTGGCGAGCGTCTTCTCACTTTCCTGAAGGAAAACAGAGGGCAATCGGTCACTTTCATACTCGACGCCGAAGTCGATCCCGTCACAGGCGAACTCGTGCCCAGTCTCGTCCTCGCATTCGCGAGCGACACTCATCCCGAAGCAGCCGGCCCCACGCTGGAGTTCGACTTTGCAAAATAGCCCCCCGTCCTCCGCATGATGCTCTTCACAACCAAAAAGCTCCCAAGCTTCCTCACCCCTCCATCCCTCCCTCGACACCCGGGGGGAAATGCACGCCGACACCAAAGACTGGTTGCCGCCTTTGCATCCACGACCGTCGCTCTCAGAACCCTGAAAATAGTCGCCTCCGGCCTGATCTGCTCCACTACTTTCGCCCACGCAGCCACAGATGATCTGCAAGCCGTCATGCCGGACCGGCACTTCGATGTCTTGGACACGTATTGCCTCGATTGCCACGACTCCAGCACCGAGAAAGGTGAAGTCAACCTCGAGACCCTCTCCTTCACACTCACAGATGACATCCGGACCGCCGAAATTTGGAACAAGGTCCTCAATGCGATGAACTCCGGTGAAATGCCGCCGGAAGATAAAAAACAAGTAAGCGCAGAAGAAAAAACCGAGTTCCTCCGTGACCTGTCCGAACAAATGGTCCTCGCCCGAAGCGTCCTGAGCGATTCTGGTGGTGAGATCGCCCTCCGCCGACTCAACCGACGTGAATACGCGAACACGCTCGAGGCCCTCCTGGGAATCAGACCCGATACCTCAAACCTGCCCGATGATCGCGCCAACGCAGAATTCGATACCGAAGGCGCTTCCCTCTACTTCTCCAGCGACCAACTTGAACAATACCTCGGCACCGCCCGCAACGCCCTGGAACTCGCACTCCTGGCCAAACCGCTGCGAGAATCCGAAATCATCCGTATCGAGCCCGAAGAATTCTACTACCCACACTACGCCAACTTGGCAGCCGAAAGCCTCGATCGAGCAGAGCGATACTACTCCTTTTTGGGCGCAGGGGGAACCGACGAAGCCGCCAAGCAATTTGGCTTCCTCGACGCGTGGCAAGGCAACCGCTCAAGCGGAGCCATCTCCGACAGATTCGTCCCTCTTCAAAAATGGCTCGATGCTCCCGAAAACAAAAAAGGCGCCGCCCTCATGATAACCATCAAGAACGGATTCACCCAGATGAAATTCCCACAATTACGAGCCTGGCAGCCGGGGAAGTACGTCATCCGTGTCCGCGCCGCTACCTACGAGGATGATCCCGCACGCTTTCGCTATCTCGAGTTTTCCCGCCGCGAAGATCAAAACGCAACCCGCCTCGGCTGGCGCAAAGTCTCCGCTCCACTAAATGATCCACAAGTGATCGAGTTCCCGATCGAGCATGAACCCGGAGCCGACGCCGCATACTGGGTCCAAAAACGTACCCACATGGATCGCGGCGACAAAAACTTACATTCCATCTACGTTGAGGAAAACGGCTACGGAACCCCTTGGGGCGTTTGGATCGATTGGGTCGAAATGGAAGGCCCCCTCCCCGAGGAACCGAATCCGGCCGTCGCAAAAGTTCTTTTCGAAAAAGAAGATGCTCAGAGTGAAGAAGACTACGCCAGGGAAGTAATCCGCCGCTTTACGACGCAAGCCTTCCGCGGCAAACAACCCGAGCCCGATTTCGTCGACAAACTCGTGACGCGCTTCCAAATCAAGCGCGCGGAAGGCGAAGATCTCACCCAAGCCCTCATCGATCCCCTCGCCATCGTACTCACCTCGCCCAGTTTCCTCTACATGGTGGAAGCTGCCAGCAACGAAACCTCCGAAAAATTGACAGGGACCGAACTGGCAAACCGCCTCTCATACTTCCTCTGGAGCGAACCTCCCGACGAAGAACTCCTCGCTCTCGGCAAAGATGGCAAACTGGCGAAGCCTTGGATCCTCGAAAAACAAACCAAACGCCTCCTCGCCGATTCTCGCTCTGATCGATTCATCCGCAGCTTCGCCTTCCAATGGCTCGAAATGTATCGGCTCGGAATGTTTGCTTTCGAAGGCCGCGATTACCCCGAGTTCGATAACGCCGCCCGCGACAGCGCCGGAGAAGAAATCTACCAAACCATCTCAACTCTCCTTCACGAAAAGCTTCCTCTGCGCCATCTTCTCAAATCCGACTTTGTCGTAATCAACGATGTGCTCGCAGATTACTACGGTATCGAAGGCGTCGAAGGCCATCACTGGCGGAAAGTCACTGTCCCCAAAGACTCTCCGCGCGGCGGCCTCATCGGCTCCGCCGCCGTCGCCGCCATGGGATCCGATGGACAACGATCTTCGCCCGTGGAACGCGGCGTCTGGGTCCTCCGAAAACTCCTCAACGACCCCCCACCACCCGCTCCCCCAAATGTCCCCCAATTAAGTCGCTTCGAAGACGAAATCCTCTCCTCACGCGATCTCGTCCTCATCCACCAACAAGAACCGCAGTGCGCCCAATGCCACCAGAAAATCGATCCCATCGGGTTCGGTATGGAGAACTTCGACGCCGCAGGTATGTGGCGAGAAACGGATGTCATCCGAGGCAGAAAACAATCGGTTCTCGGTGAGTTCCCCATCGATCCCAGCGGCACTCTCAACCAAGGAAGAACCTTCTCGAGTTTCTTCGAACTGCGCGATCTCGTCGCCGACGAACTAGACGGCTTCGCGATGGGTCTCACGGAAGCTCTCATATCGTACGGACTCGGTCGCCCCTTCGGATTCACCGATCACGAACTCGCCCACAAGATCGTTGCCCAGGCAAAATCAAGCGACTACGAAATCGCCGACTTCATTCACGCTCTCGTCCAATCAAAAACATTCCAAAGCAAGTAACGTCACCATGAAAAACAACATCACTCGTCGCGCCATCCTGAAAAGCAGCTCTGCCGCCATCGCGTTGCCTTTCCTCGAATCATTCGGATTCCGCAAATTCGCCGCCGCTGCGACCGCTCCCGTCAGCCCAAAACGTATGGTCTGGCTCGGCATGGGCTTCGGCGTCACCGCCGATAAATGGTTTCCCCATCAAGACGACGTCGGCACCGATTACACGTTTCCCGATATACTCAAACCCCTCGAAAAACATCGTCACGACCTGACCTTCCTCCAAAATCTCATGCATAAAGATTCGCAGGACGGTCACAGCGGCAGCACTTTCTGGCTAACCGGTGCCAATCGATACGCCGTCCCTGGCCAAAGCTTTCACAATACGATTTCCGTCGACCAACTCGCAGCTGAACAACTCGGCACGGACACTCGGTTCGCCTCAATCCAACTCTGCGCCAAGGGAAAAGGCAACTCCGGCGGCGATGGACACGGTCCCGGCCTCTCACTCGCATGGAACCGACAAGGGAAACCAGTCTCAGGCCTCGAAACCCCAGTCGCCGCCTTCCATCGCCTCTTCTCCAACGAAAATACCCCCCTCGCCGAACGCCAAGCCCGCCTCTCCGAACAACGCAGCGTCCTCGATACGGTGATGTCCGACGCCAAATCCGTGCAAGGCAAAATCAGCAAGTCTGATAACGAGAAACTCGATGAATACTTCGAGTCCGTTCGCGAAATCGAAGTTCGCCTCTCAAAAGAAGAACAATGGCTCGGCATCGAAAAGAAACAACCCGACCCACCCCTCACCGAACCTTCCGATTCCCTCATCGGCTATGAGGAAATGGGAGTAATGGTCGACCTGATGGTCGCCGCAATGCAAGTCGACGCCACCCGCGTCTTCACTTACCGCATGCCCGTCGATACCATGATCTCTAGCCTCGGCGCCGGAATCAGTGCGCATACAATGAGTCACTACTCCCACGGCGAACGTCGCGACGTGTCCGAGATGCGGGATTTCCACAATGCGAAATTCCTCGCCCGTTTCATCGATAAACTCAAAGCATCAAAGGAAGCCGATGGCTCCAGTCTCTTCGACCAAACATCCCTGACCTTCGGCACGAACCTCTTCTCCGTGCATACCCTCCGAAATTGCCCAACGCTAATCGCCGGAGGGGGAGCCGGCTTCAAACAAGGCCAACATATCGTCATGGATGATCCCAAAACCCCCCTCTGCAACCTCTGGCTCTCCCAACTCAAGGGCTGCGGGGTCAATACGGATTCTTTTGGAGACTCCACAGGCCTCATCAACGAACTCATCACATAAGCAAAAATAACCCCCTCCATGCCCCGCCTCCTCTACCTCGCCGGCATCCTCACTCTGTCCGTCGTCGTGGCTTCGCCCGTCGCGGCAAAACCACACTCGGATGAAGCCTCGCGTTATAATGTCCTCTTCATCGCCATCGATGACCTCAATAACGGCATCGGAGCCCTCAACCACGAGCCAAAAGCCCATACACCCCACATCGATCGGCTCGCCCAAAACGGGGTCCTCTTCACCAACGCTCACTGTGCCGCCCCCGCGTGCAACCCTTCCCGCGTCGCGGTGATGACTGGTCTCCACCCCAATTCCAGCGGCGTCTACTACAACTGGCAAGACTGGCGCGAATCGAACACTCTCAAAGACGCCACAACCCTGCCGCAGCTTTTTAAAGACAACGGCTACCTCACCCTCGGCGGAGGAAAACTCTATCACGCCGCTTCCCTGAGCAACTGGGGGCACGAAGGCTATCTCGACCCGGAACCTTGGGACGACTTCTTCCCCTCAAAACAACAACAACTCCCAAAAGAAGCGCTCCCCCCTCAGGTTCCCACCAACGGAAACAAAAAATTCTACAAAGGCTTCTTTGACTGGGCCGCCCTCGAGATCGAAGACGATGAAATGGGCGACGCCAAAGTCGTCTCATGGGCCGAAGAAATCCTCGCGCAAGATCATGAGCAGCCCGTCTTTCTCGCCGTCGGCATCTACCGCCCACACATTCCTTGGTATACCCCCGCCTCATACTTCGACCAATACCCCGATTCCGATTATACCCCGGAAGCTCCCCCAGATGATCTCGATGATGTCCCCGCCGCCGGCCAGGATATGGCCCGGCGCCATTGGCACGAATGGATCACGGAAAACAAAAAATGGCCCGATGCCGTCCAAGCCTATCTCGCCTCCGCCACCTTCGCCGATGCCATGGTCGGTCGCCTCCTCGACGCCCTGGAGAAAAGCCCGATCGCCGATAACACGGTCGTCGTGCTCTGGTCTGACCACGGATATCACCTCGGCCATAAAGAACACTGGGAAAAATTTGCCCTCTGGGAACAAACGACTAACGTCCCCCTCATCGTCGCTGCCCCCGGCATCAAAAGAGGCAGGCAGTCCCGGCGGCCCGTAAGCCTCATCGATGTCTACCCCACCCTCGCCGAACTCTGCGAACTCGAGTCGCCGCCTAACCTCGACGGAAAAAGTCTCGTCCCCCTCCTGAAGAATCCCGACGCCCAGAAAAATCGGGTCGCCCTCACCACCCAGGGTCCCGGCAACAACGCCGTCCGCTCCCAAAACTGGCGATACATCAAATACGCCGATGGCTCGGAAGAACTCTACGACCATCGTTCCGATCCGAATGAGTTCACCAACCTGGCCGATGACCCCAAGCATCAATCCGTAACCAAAAGCCACTCCGCAAAGATCCCCAATTCCAACGCCCCTCTCGATCCCGCAGTAAGAAAGGACCGCTCGGATGACAAACCGAATATCGTTCTCTTCTTCGTCGATGACCTCGGCTGGACAGACGTCGGATATCGACATCCTGTCTACGAAACACCCCGCATCGACCAACTAGCCTCCGAAAGTATCGACTTCGAACAAGCCTACATCGCCAGCCCCACCTGTAGCCCCAGCCGAAGCACCCTCGTTACCGGCAAACACCCCGCTCGCCTCCAAATCGTCCGCCATATTCCCGGCGGCCCCAAACACCCCGACTTCGATGACTTCGGACGCACCGATGTGGAATTCAATCTCTGGCCCGACGACCCCGCCCAATTCCCATGCCGCAATTGGCTCCCCCTCGAACACACCACCTACGCCGAAGCTCTCAAAAGACTCGGATACTACAACCTCTTCGTCGGTAAATGGCACCTCGGTCACGAAAAATTCCACCCTGTCAAACAAGGCTTCGATCGCCAAATCGGAACCGCGAACGCTGGCCACCCCGGGTCCTATTACCCGCCGTATTTCAAATACTCCGACGTCTTGGAAGAGGAAAAGGAAAGATACCTCACCGACAAACTTACGGACGAAACCGTTGCCTTCATCGAAGACTACGACCGCAATCAACCCTTCATGATTTCCCTCTGGTACTACGGCGTCCACAAACCCCACATCGGCCGAAAAGACCTCGTCAAACATTTCGAAGACAAAGGCCTCGAAGGTGCCGAAGCCCAATACGCCGCGATGATCGCCTCCGTCGACGAATCCGTCGGTCGCGTGCGCGACACCCTCAAAGCCAAGGGCGTCGACAAAGATACCCTCATCGTGTTTACCTCCGATCAAGGCAGCTGGTGGGAAAATCCACCCTTCCGCGGCAGCAAACGCACCGACACCCTCGGCGAAGGCGGCGCCCGCGTCCCGTTCTTCGTTCATTGGCCCGGCGTCACTCCCGCGAAAGGCGCCACGAATACCAGCATCGTCCAAACCACGGACCTCTTCCCCACCTTCGTCGAAATCGCCGGCGGCAACCCCGCTAATCACGAAGACCTCGATGGCGTCTCCCTCTTGTCCACCATCAAAAATAATGCCACTCTTGAACGCGGTCAGCCAGTCTTCGCATACCGAGCTTACCAAGACCTCTACGCCTCCGTTCGCGAAGGACCATGGAAATTGCTCGCCTACCGCAGCGGCAAAGTAAACCTATACAACGTCGAAAAAGATCGCTACGAACAAGCGGATCTCGCGGAAGCCCACCCAGAGATCGTCCAAAAACTCACGAAACAACTCATCACCTGGGAACAAGAGATGAATGTCGACCAGTTCTCCGGTGTCCAATAACTCCAAATCTCGAAAAGGATGAATCCCCCCCTGAAATACCTCCTCGCATGCACCGCCCTCGCCACCGCCGGTATCACATCCCTGGACGCAGCAAAGCCGCATCTGGATGAAACCGCGGATTCCCCTAACGTATTGTGGATCACCATCGAAGACTGGTCCGCCGACCTCTCATGCTACGGCACCAAAGGCCTCCACACCCCGCACGTCGATAAACTCGCCGAAGAAGGCATCCGATACGAAAACGCCTTCACCACCTCGCCGGTCTGCTCCACTTCCCGGTCCGCCATGATGACCGGCTTCCACCAAAATTATATCCGCGCCAATCAACACCGCGAACACGACAAACAGCCCCTCCCCCACGGGATCAAACCCGTCCCTCACCTGCTCGCCGACGCTGGGTATTTCACCGCCCTTCTCAGCAAGAAAATCGACTGCAACTTTACGCCCAATAGCCACGCCGATCTCTTTATGGGCCGCGATTGGAACGAACGTGAGCCCGATCAACCCTTCTTCGCCCGCATTACCTTCGGTGGCACCCATCGCACGTGGGATCGCGACCCCGACCGCCCCATCGATATCGCCGACGTCGAACTGCCCCCCTACTATCCCGACACCGACTTCGTCAAACGCGACTGGGCAAACGGCCTCGAACAAATGCAACTCGTCGATCGCCAGGTCGGCGAAGTTCTGAAACGCCTCGACGACGAAGGCCTCGCCGAAAATACAATCGTCATCTTTATCGGCGACCACGGCCGCTGCCACATCCGCGGCAAACAATTCCTCTACGACGGCGGAATCCGCATCCCCATGATCGTCCGCTGGCCCGGAAAAATCGAACCCGGTCAAGTCAGCGACGACCTCGTCCAATCCATCGACCTCTGCGCCACAATCCTCGAAGCCGCTGGGGTTGAAGCGCCCGTCCCGCTCCACGGAAAAAGCCTCTTCAGCGACGATGTGAAAAACCGCCAATACGTCTTCGCCGCGCGCGATAAGATGGACGAAACCCACGACTCCATGCGCGCCATCCGCTCGAAAGACTACAAACTCATCCAAAACCTAATGCCCGAGCGCGCTTGGTGCCAATACAACCGATACAAAGAGGGCGCCTACCCCATGCTCGCCGAAATGAACATCCTCAACATGAAAGGCCAACTCAACCCCGAACAAGCCGCCTTTTTCGCGCCCACCAAACCCGATTTCGAACTCTTCGACCTTAAGAAAGACCCCCACGAAGTTAACAATGTCGCCGATGACCCGGAATACGCCGATATCAAAGCGAAACTCCTCGCCGAACTCCAAGACTGGCGCGAAAACGTGATCGATGACCAAGGGGTCTCCGATACCTTCCGCGCCGAAAACGCCTTCCCCGAGTCCTGCCCCACCGATACCGTCGATGTGTGGGTTCGCGATAACCCCGACAGTCTGGACTTCAACTCGATCGGCTGGCCCGCCTGGTATCCCACCCGCACCCTTGAAGAATGGGAAAAAGCAAAAGCCCAGTGGGAACCCTACGTTATGCGCGGCCCCAACGAAAAAGTCGCCCGCCCCTCCATCTCTCACTCAAAGAAAAAGAAATAATGATCACTCACCCGCCGATTGATCGCTTCCTGATTGTCCTTTTCGGCATCACCCTCCTCCCACTATCCGCGTTTGCCGGCGCCGGTGAATTCATCGGCAACTGGGCCATCAAAATGAACAATAGCGACGCCGGTTGGCTCACCCTTGAGGTCGTCGACAACCAGTTCACCGGCCAACTCTGGTCCGTCGGACAATCAAAGAACCTCGCCGACTTCGACTTCGCCAATAACGAACTCACCTTCACCCGAAACCTTCGAGTGGGTAACCCCGAGTTCCCCGGCGGCCCGCCCACCGGAGACCGCGTTCCCTGCTCACATACGGCAACCGTCGATGGCGACACCATCACCCTCGTGACCACCCTTCCCGATCAATCCACCCTCACGCACACAGGTAAACGTCTCCCGCCCCTCCCGGATGCCCCCGACCTCTCTCAGGTAAAATTCGGCGAGCCGGTCTCCCTCTTCAACGGCACCGACCTCTCCGGTTGGAAACTCTCCAACCCCGAACACCGCAACGGCTGGAAAGCCGCCGACGGCATCCTCGTCAACGAAACCCCAAAAGAAACCTTCGACCCCTTCTCACGCTACGGAAACCTCCGCACCGAAGGTGTCTTCGGCGATGGCAAACTCGAAATCGAATTCAACGTCCCCCCCGGCGGCAATAGCGGCATTTACGTCCGTGGCGCCTACGAAGCCCAAGTCGTCGATCGTGACTCCCGCATGCAGGGCATCCAGGGGGTCGGCGCCATCTTTGGCCGCATCGAACCTACGAAGATGGCCGGCAAGGTAGGCGGTGAATGGCAAAAATACGAAATCACCATCGTCGATCGCCACGCCACCGTCATCCTCAATGGAGAAACGGTCATCGATAACCAACCCATTGTCGGCAACACCATGGGCGCCTACCAATCCGATATCACCTCTCCAGGTCCCCTCTACCTGCAGGGCGATCATACCTCCGTCCAATACCGGAACATCTTTTTCCATCCCGTCGTCGACTAGCCGACCAGACCCCTCCCTCTCACCCCCTTGGCCAGGAATGACAAAACTGTCATCCATCCGCCCCCCACTTTGTCATTCTCAAGTGGAATGGTGCCATCCATGCCCCTCCAGCGCCCTGTGACAATAACCAAAGAAAAAGGACCATGGACACCACCATCAAACCACAAAGCCTCATTATCATCGTCATTGCCGTCATCGCCCTCCTGCACTGGCTGGATAAAAATTTCTCTTCCTCCAGAGACGATCCTTCGGAAGCCTCCTCGATCTCCCAAGTAGAGAAAGGAAGTCGTTAAACCGGCTCACCCCAAGCAGGCGTCTCACCCCCTTCCTTACCCGAATTGGGTGCGTTTTTCGTGAAAGACTTCCCCGTGATGCCGGTATCCCGGTAAACAAAAAGGAAAAGTCTCCATGAAAAACATCTCCACCAGCCACCCCACCTCCAACGATCATCCCCTCCCAATCCCTGAAAAGGCCCCGGCAACGCCCCTCAAACGCAAGGAGGGACGCCTCCTCCGGCGCGTCGTCGCTGGAAAGGCCTCCTCACGCGAGAAAGACAAAGCCTCACGTCTCATCGGCTCCAATCTCGCCGCCCGGGACCGGTTCCTCGAGCTCCTCCTCACCCCGTAACCTGCCCATCGACTTCCATTGACGCTCGCTATCATTCCCCGCTTCACTAGATGCGATGCGGGACTCATACAACCTGGGAATACGAGTGTGGTGGCTCTGTGCCACAGCTCTACTGCTGGCAGCTTGTAATCCTTCCGACGACAAGCCCTCCCAATCCTATCCCCACAAGCCCGTCAAAATCATCGTTCCCTTCGGCGCCGGAGGGGGCAGCGATCAGTTTGTAAGGGTCGTCCAAAAAACAATCCGCGACGAAAACCTCCTCCCCCAGCCGCTCGTCGTCATTAACGTGCCCGGAGCCGGCGGTTCCATCGGCAGCCGCCGGGTCAAAGACGCGCTCGCAGATGGATACACTCTCCTCAATCTCCACGAAGGCATCATCACCGCGAAGTACGCCGGCATCACCCCCTACGGCCCCGAAGCCTTCACCCCGATCGCCGCCACCGGCACCGCCGGGATGGTCGTCTGCGTCGACGAAAATTCTCCCCACCAAGACCTCGCCTCTCTGATGGAAACAGCCGGTGCCGAGCCCGACACCATCGTCTTCGGCGCCAATGTCGGGGCCCCCAGTTATTTCGCCGGACGCCAACTCGAAGCCCAAGCACCTGGCAGCGCATTCCGATACGTCCAAACCGGCGGCGGCGCCAAACGCTTCGCGTCCCTCCAAGGCGGTCACATCGACGCCACCGCTTTCTCGATATCCGAATATTTCCAATTCCGCGATGCCGGCATCCGCGCGCTCGCGTTTCTCGGACAAGATCGCCATCCCGAGGCACCAGATCTGCCCACCGCCACTGAGCAAGGATACGATGTCGTAAGCTCAGGCATCCAATTCTGGTGGGCCCCACGCGGTACCCCACAAGAGCGAATCGAAGTCTTCGCAGATGCCCTCGAACGGGCGATGAACAGCGAAGCCCTCCGCGAAACTCTCGCGGAAATGAAGGTGGATCCAGTCGTTCTTCGAGGAGACGCGCTGCGCCGCGAAATCGATCGCCGCGAAAAAGCAATCGCATCCGTGGGAATCGCCGAACTCGATCGCCTCCCCAACTTACCGAACTTCCTCATTGTAATTCTCAGCCTCTGTGCAGCCTGGATTCTAATTGACGAACTCCGAAAAAACGCGGGCCGATCAAGCAGAGAACCAAACTCAAGTAGTGCCCCACTCCGCTGGCCCCTCATGATCGCCGTCCTGCTCTTGAGCGCCGCTTACGTCCTCGCCATGCAAATCGGCCGCGTCTCTTTTCCCGTCGCCACCCTCGTCTACGTCCCCCTGCTTGGCTTGGCTTGGCTCAAAGGACGACCCATCGGCATCCGCCCCGTCTTCATCCTCGTCGGTGCCGGACTCGCGCTCGGCTTCGGTTGCTTCTATCTCTTCACTCAGGTCCTCGTTATCGACTTGCCGTAAAACAACCCAAATATGGAAGGACTGACATTCATCTCAGACCCCGGCGCTGCCGGATGGATTCTCATCGGCACCGCCCTCGGCATCCTCGTCGGCGCGACTCCCGGCCTCACCGGGGCAATGCTCATCGCGCTCACCTTGCCGCTCACGTACTCCATGAATGGAAGCGACGCCCTGATTCTACTCGTCGCGATGTATGTGGGCTCCGTCAGCGGCGGACTCATTACCGCCACCCTCATGCGCATGCCTGGCACCCCCGCATCCATGATGACCACGCTCGATGGCTACCCCATGGCGAAGTCCGGTCGTCCCGGCCGCGCCCTCGGCCTCGGCGTGCTCGCCTCTTTTGCGGGAGGCATCTTCTCCTGGCTATTCCTCATTCTCCTTGCCGGACCCATGGCCAAATGGTCCACTCGCATGGGCCCATTCGAGTTCTTCTCCATGGTCCTCATGGCCCTCGTCCTCATCGCCAGCGTCGGCGGCAAATCCCAAATCCGAGGCATCTTCGCAGGCCTCCTCGGTATCCTAATCGCCATGCCCGGCGTCGCACCCGGCACCGGTCAAATCCGACTTACCCTCGGCATTTCCGAACTCAACGATGGCTTCAAACTTCTCCCCGTCCTCATCGGCCTCTTCGCCCTGAGCCAAATCTTAAACGAAGCCCTTCGTCACACGGCAACCTCCAATAGCGATATTCAAGGAAACCGCAAAGGCATGTTCCTCACCCTCACCGAATGGCGACAGCAAGCCGTTAACATCCTCAGGAGCAGCCTCATCGGCACCTGGGTCGGCATCCTCCCCGGCGTCGGTGCCAACATCGGCTCGGTCATGGCCTACTCCGCCGCCCGTAACGCTTCAAAAACACCCGACGAATTCGGAAAAGGCTGCGACTACGGTGTCGTCGCTTCCGAATCCGCCAATAACGCCACCGTCGGCGGCGCCCTCATCCCCCTCATCGCCCTCGGAATCCCCGGCAGCGTCATCGATGCCATCCTTCTCGGTGCCTTCGTCATCCACGGCCTCGCACCAGGGCCCATGCTCTTCGAATCCGATCCAGAAATCGTCCACGCCATCACGGGATCATACTTCTGGGCCAATGTCTGCATGGTCTTCATGATGATCGCGTCCGTCAGATGGATCGCACGCCTCGGCTCCGTCCCGCGATACATCCTCGTCCCCGTAATTATGACCTTCTGCGTGATCGGCTCCTACGCGTTGGCTAACCGCTTCTTCGACGTCTGGGTCATGCTCGCGTTCGGCATTGCTGGATTCGCCATGGACCGATTCAAAATCCCCCTCGCCCCCTTCGTCATCGGTTTCGTCCTCAGACCGGTCGCTGAAGAAAACCTCGTCGCCGGACTCATGCAATCAGGAGGCAGCTTCCTGCCGCTCGTCACCCGCCCCCTCTCACTGGCATTCTGCGGAATATCGCTCCTATTACTGATCATGCCAATCGTGAGAAACAAGCAACTCGCACGCAAAAACAAACTCCCCGGTAACGTTGACGGAAGCAATGAGTAACACACACCCGAATATTCTCCTCTACTGCACGGACCAACAACGCTTCGACACGATCGGCGCCCTCGGTAATCCCTATGTGCATACCCCGACCATTGACCGTCTCGTCTCCGAAGGCACCAGCTTCACCACCACCTACTGCCAAAGCCCCATCTGCACGCCAAGTCGTTCCAGTTTCATGACCGGCATGTATCCCAGCCGCCTCCACAACACCCGAAACGGCAACGACACTTTCCCCGATCACCCACCCCTCATCAGCAAACTGCTCGCCGATAGCGGATACGACTGCGGAAACATCGGCAAATTCCACCTCCAAAGCTCCGGAAAACGCACGGAACCCCGTCTCGACGATGGCTATCGCTACTGGAAATTCAGCCACGCTCCACGCGACGACTGGCCCGAAGGACACGACTACGCGGAATGGGTCCGCAAAAAAGGAGGCGACCTCAATGCCATGCGCGAAAGCACAGACCGCATTCCCACCGAGTTCCACCAAACCACCTGGGCCACCGAACGCGCCCTCGAGTTCTTCAACGAATCGCGCAACGGCCCTTGGTTCCTCTCCGTCAATATCTACGATCCCCACCCACCATTCATCCCTCCCAAATCCTACGCCGACCAATTCAACCCCGATGAAATGCCCGGCCCGCATTTCAAAACAAGCGATCTCGAACAACAGGCCCAACTGGCAAACGTCGATTTCCAAGGAGAAGTCCAAACCCCGGAACAACACGAAGCAAAACAAAAGCAAGCCCTCTACTACGCGATGATCGCCCAAATCGACGATCAATTCGGGCGCCTGCTCGCATACCTCGACGAAAGCGGTCAACGGGAGAACACGATTATCATCTTCACCAGCGATCACGGCGAAACCCTCGGAGATCACGGACTCATGTACAAAGGATGCCGATTCTACGAAGGACTCGTGCGCGTCCCGCTCATTTTCTCATGCCCCGGCAGATTCAAACAGGACCTTCGCAGCGACGCTCTCGTCGAACTGCTCGACATGACCGCAACCATCCTCGACCTCGCCGGCCTGCCTCAACCCGATTACGCCCAAGGCAAAAGCCTCACCCCGATCCTCGAAGGTGAAGCCACGCCCGATCACCACCGGGACTTCGTCCGCTGTGAATATTTCGATTCCCTCGACAGTTTCTTCACCGGCGGGGACGGAAGCTTCGCCACGATGTATCGCGATGAGCGATACAAGCTGAGCGTATACCACGGAAAAAACTCCGGAGAGCTCTACGATCTGCAAGAAGATCCATGGGAGTTCGTCAATCTTTGGGACTCAGCCGACCACCAGGAAATCAAAAACGACCTGATTTACCGCAGTTTCAACGCCCACGTGATGCTCACCACCGACGTCGGCTCAAAACGGATCGCTCCAATGTAGCAGCCTCCTCGCGCAACGCGCACGCTACTCGGAAGCAATGCCCTTACGCTTCGGCGTCACCTGGCGGTAAAGGAATGCATCCGAAGTCACCAGCGAAGTAATCAACGCATTCATACTCCCACTGTCGCGATACGCGCGCCAGGCCTCTTGGAGAATCGGAGCATCGTTGAGAGTCTCGTTACGCCCCATCCAATAACGGAACGCGTGACGCACAAACACCTGCTCGACACGCTCACTCTCCGCAAGTTTCCGAATCAGATCCAATGCATCCGTAACCGGCCCATCAATAGAAGGATCGCCACTGTCGATAATCTCCCCGCTCGTATCGACCGGCTCGCCATATTCGGTCGTGCGATACAAACCAATATGATTATACATCTCAAAAGGAAAACCCAGCGGATCCATCTTGTCATGACAACTCCAGCAATACTCCTCAGACGTCACCCTCATCCGGTGGCGCAAGGTCGTGCCTGGTTCATCGGGAAGTTGGGCATCAACCGTGATCGGCACATCTGGAACCGCCCCCCCAAGTAAGCGCTCCCGAACCCACTTGCCACGGTGAATCGCATGGTTGTCCATTGCGTCCGTGTGCGAAACGAGCCACGCCGGATGCGTAAGAATTCCCATGCGCTCTTCCTTCGGAGCGGTGGTCAATATCCGATCAGAATTGCCACTGTAATAGCGAAGAGCCGGCACTCGAACGCTGATTCTTTCACCGTCGGGTAGAATGGTGTGTCCCTTCTCCTCAGGCGTGGGTTCGATCTTCTTGTTACGCTTCTCAGGATGGGGCTTCGGCTTGGGATTCTTCAGATTCTCGTGAGTGCTGTAATACAAAGTGTCGTTCCGACGATCATAAACAACGCGATCCGTGGTTAGTATCTCAGAGAGAACGTCGCGGTCCTCCTCAAGAATCAGCTCGATAAGGCGATCGGTGCTTTGAGTCGCGGCGTACATTGCCTCGGTGTATCTCCTCGTGTCATTGCCGCCCGCGGCCTTCTTCAAAGCAGCCGTGTCCTTACAAATGCGACCCGCCCTATCATAGTCAAAATACTCCCTAAAAAACTGAAGCACCCGCGGCTTCCGAATGCTGGGATCCTCTATAATTCGCGCAACCTCACGCTCAACGTCCTCACGCGTTTTCATGCGACCGTCAAGAACCGCCTGGCGTAGCTCCGAATTCGGCGGGAGATAGCTGAATGCCCCATTGACGGCAAGAGCCAACTCCCAATCCTGCAACATCACCCGATCGTGCTCGTCCGGCGTGCCGTATTCCACAAGTTCCGTGCGAAACAACGCCTCTCGATCAAGAAAAATCGAGGACAGCCCCAGGATCGCACCCTCTTCCTCCCCAAGATCCGCAATCGCTTCCTGCACCATGCGAACATAGGTCTTCGCTTCCTTCTTCGTCGGTGGACGGAAGGTCAGCGCCTCAAAAAGAAAATCAACCGCCGCTCGAATCTTCTCATCCGTGACGCCCGGCTCCTTCAGCAATTCGTAAACCGGAGTCAGAGGACGCTGCGGATCCCGTGAATACACCAAACTCTGAATCGTCCCGCGAATGTCCAACCCATCATACTCGGCGGGCCGCTTCACCTTCTTCGGATCGTCGACAAATTGATACGGCTCGCCCTTCGGACCATGCGCCATGAAAACAAGAATATCCTCGGCGTTCTGCGAAATCTGCGTCGCCTCCGCCCCGTTGACGGAGTATTGCATCGCATAGTTCCGCAACCCGTGGTCGTTCGCCGTGGTGAGAATCGGCGGAAATCCGGTGATCGCCGCCGTATAAGCCGCACTCCCCCCTACCCAACCGGTGATGCGGTCGAGCCCGAAATAGACCCTCACCTCGCCCAGGGTATTCCACGGAATGTGATCACCCCGTGCACGCAATCCCGGGTTCTCCGGATCGTAATCCGGCTCCTTGTCGATCAATTCATTAAGTCGCACCAAATGCTCCTGGGGATGAATACGCCAAATCCGTGCCGGCGTTGAAGCCGGCTTGAACTCAATTTCCGCCTCACCAAACAAAAGATCATGATCGAGATGATTCGCCTTGGCCGGATGGAGATGAGTGTAGAATCCACCCTCGTCAGCCAAAGCCTGTTCCAGCCCTCCCGTGATCCACTGCGACAACCAAAACCGATCCATCTTCTCCGGTTGATTCTTCTTGTCGCGAGGCGGCATCTCACCCAGCGCCACCTGCTCCCAAACCGACTTCCATAAAACCGCGTTGTCGGGACTGATGTCCGCTAGCTCTTCCAAGGAGACACCGCCCTTCTCCGTGCTCGCGTCATGACAGTCAAAGCAATACTCGACCAGGAACGGCTCCGCGAAAGACTTGAAAGAACGGACCGGCTCCTCGGCTCCCACAGTCGTTAACGACGCGGTAAAAAGCCCAATCGCGCCAAAAATCGCGGTGGGATTTGACATGGGTTCAGGCGAGAAGTTCTTCGATCGGTCCAACCTTCGTGTCATGGGTGGCCGCTGTCTTCTCGTCCATGTTGAAACGATCCTGCGGCGCACCGGCAGCATGAAGAAGAGTCGAATACATCGCGTTGATCGGACGCTTGTCTTCCATCTGCGTAAATTGACCAGTCTTAAAGGGGCTGCCCCCGTTGCCGATCAGAATAAATGGCCAATTGCTGCCGCTCGTGTGCTGCTTGTCGGCATTGTTGCTCGTGTAAACAATCACTGTGTTGTCCATCATCGACCCCTCACCTTCCGGCATGGACTCAAGCTCGCGCACCATCTTGACAAGCATCCGGCAATTGTATTGGCGAATCTTGATCCAAATGTCGTTGTCCGGTTGCGGCATGTGACCAAGATTGTGCCCCTGCTCAACCACCCCCAAACCCTTCCAAGCTCCGAAAATCTCTCCCCGGCCGGAACCAATCGTAAGCGTGTTCGTAATCCCAGACTTCAAGGACGCCAGGCCAATATCAAGAAGGCGATCATGCCAGTCCGTCTCGAATTCAGGATTCGTATACCCTTCATCATACTCCGGAGCAAAATCCTTCAAGTGGTCCGTCACACCCGCCAAGCGATCACGCAATCCATTGATGTCACGAAAACCGTCAACGTAACTGCCATAGCGCTCCCGGTCCCCCTCCGGAAGTCCTCGGCCCGCAATACCCGCGAGCTTTTCGATCTTGTTGTAAACCTTCGACCGCGCCTCGTATCGACGCTTCACATCCCCCGTCGAAAGTCCGCCAAACAAAAGTTCGTATAGGTCATTCGGATTGGAATGCATGAACATCGGCTGACCTGGTCCCGCCGCAGACAAAGTCGCCAACGTCGGACGCGACTGCATGTTCTCTAACGAATCCATCCCAATACAAAGATGTGGTAGAATAGTTTCCGGCAATTCCTGACTGATCACATGATCGATTGTCGCGCCACGCGCCGGAATACCAATGCCCCCGCGATAACCACCCAGCGCTCCAAAGTAGGCACTGTGCGACGGACTGGTATGCTGACCGTGCAGACCATTCACAATGTGAAGCATGTCCTTGATCGGCTCTAGAGGATTCACCGGCTCAGGCAACGTCACCCCCGCTAGGGAACAACTCTCCTTCAGCCCCTTCGGAATTGCCGTCGCCGGATCAAAACCTTGGTTCTGCAGAAAGAAAATGACCCTCTTCGGCACACCCCTTGCAAGGGGCATCGCCCGAACAAACTCCGGCAACAAACTAGATCCTATGGCCGCGCCGGCACTGGCTGCCATCCCTCGAAGGAGTGCTCTGCGATTGATTATGGTCATGGTGTGTTCCCCGGTAAATTCGGCTCTCCAGTGTTAACGCCCTGTCGATCCCAATCTTTCGGGACAAACCACCGTAAATCCCCCGCCTGGGAAAATAAAAAGCACGCCGCTGCCCGGAGCCCGAATCGATACAGTCGCACTCACCGCCTCCTTCACCAGAAAAGTAAAGCCCCCTTACTCCTCCTCGATCACAAAAAAACCCCGAGCTAACGGCTGCATCTCTGTCGGAATCGTAAAAGACATGGTGCTAACAGGGCCCTGCGAGCTAACGCCTGTCGCTACCACATACGGAAAACACACCAGGTCTACGCCGCCAAGAACTTGATAGGTCGCACTAACATCGGAATCCCACGTCAACGTCACCGTCGTCCCACTCGTTCTGAACTCAAAGATTTCCACACCATCGACCGGTCGAAACAGAGCAATCGCCTCAAAAGAACCACGGTGCGTCTGCGCGCTGCGTATCAAGCCATCACCCCCGGCACCCGCAGTAAAAAAGGTGCCACCCGAAAACCGAAGACAATTCCCTGTCAATGAGACGGAACCCGAAAAACCATAGGGACCCACTGGCTGCCCTTCAAATGCACCGCTGGGATAAGGCCCCAAGTCAGCCGGAAAGCCGTCATCCACCAACGGATTGTCGAATGTTTGCGCCGTTGCCACAAAGCCAAACACCGCGTTCGTAACCTCGATGTCGCCAAGCGTTCCACTCTCAGTCCCGGCGTCGCCACTAGTCAGTGTCAGTCTTGGTTGAAAAGGAATGATCGTGCTGCCGCTCGCTAAGGCAGGATCAAAAGGAATCCGGTACTCAATTACCGCCCCTTCAAAAGGGGTGGCGTCATTTGCAGTCAAAAAATAGGAAATTGGATTTTCGAGAGTGGCAACATACTCGAGATCAAGTGTGACAAAATCAACCGATAGTACCTGGCTCCCAAGCACCGATACGTCAAGCGTGATACTACCATCAAGCGGAAAAGATTGAGTCACAAAATTCGAACCAAGTGCACCCAGCCCCACGCCATCCGATTGAAGAGCGGCAGCCGTCAACTCCGCTGACGACCGAAGCGGTTCAATCTCAAACTCAAATTCCACCGCATCCGCGAGGGTGGCACATACCATCATCGAGGCAACGAAAACACTCAAGACCAGCGTCGTCACCCCTCTTTGGCCAAGACACGAACACCCAGGAAACGTCAACGAGAAAGTCGGAACAAATGACTTTTCTAAGTCGCCACCTGAACGAATCAACAGCCTGCTCATACCCTAGATTGCCATGAACCCCTCCAACTCAACCAATGGTGAAGATCGACAACAAGTCAAGGGGAACCGCGCCTCACCATGACCCTCATGGTGGGGCCACACCCAAGTCCAACCTCGAGCTCCCTGGAACCAGCAGCTACAACAAACCTCATTCGTGTAAGTCAAACCGATCCAACTCCATCACCTTTACCCACGCTCCGACAAAGTCTTGCACAAACTTTTCCTCCGAGTCCCCACATGCGTACACCTCTGCAAGCGACCGCAAAATGGAGTTAGCACCAAAAACGAGATCAAAGCGAGTCGCACTCCACTTGGATTCACCGGACACCACGTCACTGCCTTCGAATGCATTTCCACAAGGCGAGACCTGCTTCCATTCCGTTCCCATGTCTAATAGATTGACAAAGAAATCATTGGTCAACACTTCGGGACGGTCAGTGAACACCCCATGGTGAGAACCATCGGTATTCGCACCAAGAACACGCAGTCCTCCGACAAGTACGGTCATCTCCGGAGCTGTTAACGTCATTAGTTGCGCCTTGTCGATCAGGAGAGCTTCCGCTGGCACCGGGGCTGCGCCCTTAAGGTAGTTGCGGAACCCATCCGCATAAGGCTCAAGAGCCGCGAAAGATTCAGCATCCGTCTCTTCCGCACTCGCATCCATACGCCCGGGTGTAAACGGCACTTCTATCTCGTGCCCGGCAGCCTTCGCTGCTTTTTCAACCCCGGCACCACCAGCCAACACGATCAAATCCGCAAGCGATACCTTCTTGCCATCACTCTGAGCCTCATTGAACTCACCTTGAATCGCCTCGAGAACCTCCAGCACATGCGCCAGCTGCGCGGGTGAGTTTGCCTCCCAGTCCTTCTGCGGAGCCAGACGAACCCGTGCACCGTTCGCACCGCCCCGCTTATCCGAACCCCGAAACGTCGAGGCGGATGCCCACGCTGCCGAAACCAACTGCGACACGGAAAGACCCGCATCAAGAATCTTGGCCTTCAAAGCCGAAATATCCTCCGCGTCTACGAGCGCATGATCAACGGCTGGAATCGGATCCTGCCAAATTAATATCTCGGTAGGCACTTCCGGACCGAGATACCGAACGCGCGGTCCCATATCCCGGTGCGTAAGCTTGAACCAAGCCCGAGCAAAGGCATCTGCAAATTCATCCGGGTTCTCGAGGAAACGACGGGAGATCTTCTCATATTCAGGATCAACACGCAGTGCAACATCTGTGGTCAACATGGTCGGCTTGCGCATTTTCGACGAATCAAACGGGTCAGGAATGACGGCCTCCGCATCTTTCGCCACCCATTGATTCGCACCGGCTGGACTCTTCTCGAGTTCCCACTCGTAGTTGAATAAGTTCTCGAAATAGTAATTACTCCATTGCGTCGGCGTTTGGGTCCAAACAACCTCCAAGCCACTCGTAATGGCGTCGCCGGCTTTCCCGGTTCCATAGCTGTTCGCCCAACCCATCCCCTGCGCCTCAAGCGGAGCTTCCTCGACGTCCACGCCGACCGCCTCCGCTGGACCCGCACCGTGGGTTTTGCCAAAGGTGTGACCACCCGCAATCAATGCAACCGTCTCCTCATCATTCATCGCCATCCGACCAAAGGTCTCGCGAATGTCGTGCGCCGCAAGAGCCGGATCGGGATTGCCCTCCGGACCTTCAGGGTTCACGTAAATGAGTCCCATCTGCACCGCCCCAAGAGGATCCTCCAAACTCGTGCTCCGTGCTTCCCCCTTGGCCTCTTCATCATAGCGCTTGTCACCGGCCAACCAGGTCGTCTCCTTCCCCCAATAAACGTCCTGATCGGGCTCCCATACATCCTCCCGGCCGCCACCGAAGCCAAAGGTCTTGAACCCCATGGTCTCGAGCGCAACGTTGCCGGCAAGAATCATAAGGTCTCCCCAAGATAGCTTGCGCCCATACTTCTGCTTGATGGGCCAGAGCAAACGACGTGCCTTGTCAAGGTTCCCATTGTCCGGCCAGCTGTTCAGCGGAGCGAAGCGTTGCTGCCCTCGGCCACCACCGCCGCGCCCATCCTGAATCCGATAGGTCCCCGCACTATGCCACGCCATCCGAATGAAAAGACCGCCGTAATGCCCATAATCGGCCGGCCACCACTCCTGCGATTCCGTCATCAAGTCTGCGAGATCCTTCTTCAACCCATCATAGTCAAGACTTTCAAATTCTTCGGCATAGTCGAACTCCTCACCCATCGGGTCGACTTTCGCCGAGTGCTGACTCAATAGCTCCACTTTGAGCCGATTCGGCCACCAATCCTCGTTCGTTGTGCCGGCGCCTCCAAGAGCACCTTGCCCGTGAGATCCGTGCATGACGGGACATTTGCTGACATCTCCATTTCCATTCTGTGACATTGGGGTCTTCCTTCTAGTTGGCTGTTTCTGGTTTTTTGCTTTATCGACTAAAAATTTTGCTCACGCATTGTCGCGATCTTTGCTCGCAGGCTTCGAAGGCGCATCAAAACAGGACGGACAAGTTCCCCAGTAAATCACCTCCGCCTCGTCAATCTCAAAGCCCGAATCGTTCGCTGCTGTCAGACGCGGCGCATCTCCTACAGCAGAATCAACGTCTACCATCTTACCACAGACTCGACAAATGAGATGATGATGATTGTCGCCAACACGATCTTCAAATCGAGCCGGTGACCCCGCAGGCTGTATCCGCCGAATCAGTCCCTTCTCCGACAGAACCGCGAGCACATTGTAAACAGCTTGGCGAGATATCGTCCCAATTTCCCTTCGCACCTCTGCAGCAACGGAATCCGCAGTCCCATGAGGGCTGCGCCCTACCGCACGCAAGACTGCAATTCGCTGTGCCGTAACGGCTACGCCATGCTCGCGCAGATGCTTCGCCGGGTCCTTCATGGTGGCAAAATGAATCTACTTCTAGACTGAGTCAAGTAATTGAAATTGTAAATAAAATGATCCCGCACCCATAACCCTGCCTCTCACCCCTGGGAGATAGAGCCTCGACCCCACGCAAGCTTGACGCCACGCCTACCAAGCTTTGGTATCACCTAGTGGCCCATCGCCCGGGCCGATCAATTCAATCTCACCAACTTTCACCCGTGCGGGAAAAGGACACGCGAGAGCCATCTCTTCTGCTATCGATCCGGCCCAGCAACCCGAACCGCGCCTTTCCCACCTCAGACAATGTCAACTGCCTCTGTCAACCCGCATAGCATGTCCATCGAGGAGGCCGAATCGGCCGATCTTACCCAGGTGCTCGCAAAGCTCAATACATCCGCAGACGGCCTCTCTTCAAGCGAGGCCAACGATCGCCTCGAATCATTCGGCCCCAATGAGCTAGCCACCGAAAAAAACAATCTCCTTAAACAGTTGCTCGGCTACTTCTGGGGACCCATCCCTTGGATGATCGAAATCGCCGCTCTCCTTTCCCTCCTCGTTCAGCATTGGACCGATTTCTCCATCATTCTCTTCATGCTGATCTTCAATGCCGCCATCGGATACTGGGAAGAGCGCAAGGCATCCAATGCGCTTGATGCCCTGAAAAGTGGGCTCGCCCTGAAAGCGCGCGCCAGGCGCGATCAATCCTGGACTTCAATTCCCGCCGCCGAACTCGTCCCCGGCGACCTAATTACAATCAAACTCGGCGACGTCGTCCCAGCCGACTGCAAACTCGTCGAGGGCGCTTATCTCAGCATCGACCAAGCCGCACTCACAGGTGAGTCGCTGCCTGTAAATAAAAAGTCCGGCGACGCCGCCTACTCAGGCAGTATCGCGAAACAAGGAGTCATGACCGCCGTCGTCGTCTCAACCGGCCCAAACACATTCTTCGGTCGGACCGCCAACCTCGTCGCAAAGGCCGGTGCCGTCTCGCACTTTCAACAGGCAGTCATGAGCATCGGAAATTTTCTCATCTTCCTCTCACTCGCCCTAAGCTTGATCCTTATTACGGTCGAACTCTACCGAGATCTCGTCCTCGCCCCATCATGGCAATGGACCGATGTCCTCGATATTCTCCAATTCGTCCTCATCCTGGTAATCGCTTCCATTCCGGTCGCGATGCCCGCCGTGCTCTCCGTTACGATGGCCCTAGGTGCGCTCGCACTCTCAAAACGCAAGGCGATCGTGTCCCGCCTTCAAGCAATCGAAGAACTCGCAGGCGTGGATATCCTCTGCTCCGACAAAACCGGCACCCTCACAAAAAATCAACTCACCCTCGACAAACCACTCACCCCTCCAGGAATCCAGCCAGATCAAGCCCTCCTCGCCGGTGCCCTCGCATCCCAGCAGGAATCGGACGATGCCATTGATCATGCCGTAATCGCAGCATTCAACGATCCCTCCGCCCTCGCCGCCTTCACCCAAACCAAATTCACGCCCTTCGACCCTGTTTCAAAACGAACCGAAGCCACGCTGACCGGTCCCGACGGCGAAATTCGTTGCACCAAAGGCGCCCCGCATGTGATCGCCAAGCTTTGCAATATCGACGGCAAAATTCGGGAGTTTGCGGAGGAAACCGTTTCCGACCTCGCCAATCGTGGATTCCGCTCGCTTGGCGTCGCCCAATCCACAGACGACGGCAGAACATGGCAGTTCCTTGGCATCCTGCCGATGTTCGATCCTCCCCGCGACGATTCCAAAGAGACCATCGCTCAGGCGAAAGCCAATGGAGTCGGCGTCAAAATGATTACCGGCGACGACGTGGCCATCGGGGATCAAATCGCCAAAAAACTCGGCATGGGCGCACACCTCGTCGCCGCAGCCGATGTCTTCTCCAAGGACGTAGATGTCTCTAACCTTCCCCCAGATGTCGAAGAACGTGTCGAAACATCAGACGGATTTGGTCGCGTCTTTCCAGAACACAAATTCGCCATCGTGAAAGCCCTGCAAAATCGGGGACACCTCGTAGCGATGACCGGCGATGGCGTCAACGACGCTCCCGCCCTCAAACAAGCCGACTGCGGCGTCGCCGTGTCTGGAGCCACCGATGCCGCGCGCGCCGCAGCCGCTCTCATCCTCACCGCACCCGGACTCTCCGTAATTATACAGGCCATCGAAGAAGCACGCCAAATCTTCCTACGCATGATGAGCTACACGATCTATCGCATCGCGATGACAATCGATATCATGTTCTTCGTCGTGCTCTCAATGCTGGCTTTTAGCTTTCGTCCCCTCACCGCGGTCATGATTATCCTCCTCGCTCTCCTCGATGATATCCCCATCATGACAATTGCGTATGACCATACCCGAGTCCAGAAGAAACCCGCGCGATGGCAAATGCATCGAGTCCTAACAATTTCTTCCATCCTCGGACTCGTCGCCGTCGTCCAGACTTTCGGCCTCTTCATCCTTGGACGGACCAACCTCCAAGAAACGATCCCTTGGCTCCCCTCTCTCGATGAGACACAACTTCAAACAGCTATCTTCCTTCAACTGGTAATCAGCGGTCACCTCCTCCTCTTCGTAACCCGCTCCGAGCACTCACTCTTCTCCAAACCAGCCCCCTCTCCCATTCTCGTTTCCGCACTCCTCGGCACTCAGGGAATCGCTCTGCTGATCGCTTGCTTCGGCATCTTTATGACGCCGCTCCCGTGGGCATGGGCAGCGTTCATTTGGGGCTATAATCTGATTTTCATGTTCCTCCAGGACATGATCAAAATCGCCACCTACCATCTCGTCGACTACCGCACCCGCCACCACGAACACTTCCTGAAAAGAGTCTCTGCCAACCTTCAACCAATAGCCGCAAAAACCGATCGGTGAGCCCATTCCCCGGATCCCACCTTCATCCACGCGTCATCTCTGCCCATTTCCGCTTCTCAGCCCAGGATGAGATCAAAATAAACTAAGCGCACTCTAATCCCCCCGCTAACGAGAACTTCAACTTCGTTGATGGACTCCAAAGACACAGACTTCGGCAGAACAAAACAGGCAAACTGCGAAGGCTTCCCCAACCACGTCCCCGCGTATGAGTCACTGCGCGGATGTATTTCCGCCGCCACAGACTTCAAAACCTCGCCGTTAAACCGCACTTCAATCTCGCGATCATCGATAGCTTCGTCTGACCGCAGGCGCAATAAGCCATCCGCCGGACGATTCTTCTCGGGTATCATACGAAGCGAAAAAAGCTGGGAGGCCCCGCGCTTCAGAATGGTTGGGAGCGGCTTGTCACCCAATATCGAATCATTCCTTCCTGCACTCGCGAAAACCCATTGGGGCTGCCGATCCAGGTATCGCCGCCGCTTTAACCGAGGCAGAACATGAAACGGAGGTTCATGAAACGGACCGATCGATTCCGTCACATGATAGCGGTAATAGGGGAAATTAAACAGACTCACCCCGTCCGCTCCCTGTTCGTATGCAAGACGGGCCGTCGTGTAAAACTGCTCGTCGGTGGTCCTCAGAAACGGCTGCGTTCCACTCCCCGCTGTGGCCTTGCCCGTCATCGTGGTATGCGTCATTTCCACGTAGATCGAACCCTCGTCGCCAATTTCTTCCCGAGCCTGACCGGGATTCCCGTCTTGCCACGTGAAGTAACTGTAAGACAAATTAACCATATCCACTCCGGCTTGAGTCATTTCCCGTAAATCCACTCCCTGCTCAGGTCGAATAGTCGAATTGGCCGGAACACGAACACTCAGCCAGCGCTGAGGAAGCCCCCTCTCACGACCGGTCCGATCAAGCATCTCCCGCACGCGCGCCACGAACCCGTTCGTAATTTCCCGACGCTCCTCAAGCGGCACAGACACCCCAAATCGACTCCAATGCCGAAGGAAATCCAGCTCGAGACCGGCGAGATCGTAATTCGCACAAGCCTCCTCAAGAAGGGCAAATTTGTATTCACGAACCTCGGGTATCCCCCAGTCAAATACACACTCGTCCCAGCTCGCCATATTCGGACCGATCCGAAAGGCTTTGTAATTGTCCCAGTAATGACGCGCCATCTTTGTGGTCGGCCTGCCCCGCGCCAAGGCGTCAGCCAAATCCCGCGTGTGATGTCCATCGTTCAAGCGAAAACTCAAGAAAGGTGCCACGCCAATCTCCCGGCAGGTGGCCACCAATGTCTTAAGCATGTCGCCACCCCCTAGCAAATACTCGCCAATCCTAGTCACACCCTTCACGCCATGCTTATCACGTAACCAAGCATGATGATCCTCCGCAGAATAAATACTCGAACGCCACCATGGAATCCAGCCAAGCCCGGGCTGCAAAAAATGAGCGTCCACACCTTCCGCTTCGAGAATCGACTTTCGAAGATCTTCATCCGTGAAAGGTCGGTCCCGCTCCGGCCCTGGACTTCGACACGACAGAATATGGGTCGTGTCATTGCTGTAAATCACCCGAAACGGCGCCTTGGCCCCCTCTGCAGCGATTCCGGCATAAGAAGCAAGCGAACCAATTCCAACCAAAGGAACAACTCCAATGAATCGCCGACGCTTCATTTGCTGAGAATCATAACGGTTTAAGGACTCTTCACTCAACAGGAACAGGCAGCCAACGCGGTTCCGACAGTTGCTCGGCCCAGGCCTCCCAGTGGCGACGAAGCTTGGCCGCGTGCGCTGGCCGCTCACCCGCCAAATCTCGCTCCTCGGACAAATCTTCGCCAAGATAAAACAACCGCATTGGCCCCTCTTCCGCGATCTGGATCGAACCGGTTTTCCCCTCTCGGGCTTGCAACAGCTTCCAATCCCCTTTCCGAATCGCCCACTGGGTCCCAAACCGCCAATACAACGCATCGTGCGGCGAGCCCTCCTTCGCTCCGTCGAAAAAGGGCATCAAATTGACGCCGTCCAAACTCCACTCCTCATCGACCACGCCGCCCGCGGCCGCAACGCAGGTCGGCAAGATATCAAGTGAAATCACCGGCTTCGAATAAACCATTCCTTGAGGCAAACGCGACTTCCACTGAATGAACATCGGGACGCGAATCCCTCCTTCCCAGGTTCCTCCCTTCCGTCCCCGCAACGGCTGATTCGAACTGCCCTGCGTCCCACCATTGTCACTCAAAAAGATAATAAGCGTGTTCTCTTCCAGCCCCGTCTCCTCGAGCGCACCGACCAACTGACCCACGCCATCATCCATAGCCGAAAGCATCGCCAGGTAAGCGCGACGTATCGGGTCGGCAACCTCCGGAAACCGCTCGAGATACCGTTCCGTCGCGTCATGTGGCTTGTGCACGGCAAAGTGCGAGAGAAACAAAAAGAAGGGCTTATCTTGATGCTCGTATACAAACTCGACCGCTCGGCGATTGTAATCGTCCGTCGTGTAATAGCCCGGCTCCTTCACCTTCTTCGGCTGCATTCCATCTCTCGAATCCACAAGCATCGGCGAGTAATACCCGCTCTGACCAAAGGTTCCGTAAAACTCATCGAACCCGCGATTCGTCGGATAAAAGGGCTCCTCCCGGCCCAAGTGCCACTTCCCAACGCAGCCGGTGATATACCCCAAATCGCGCAATCGATCGGCGATCGTGATCTCTTCAGGATCCAATCCAATCAGTTGTCCAGGCTCCGCAATCACTTCATCACCCACCAAAAACTCAAACCCAAAACGGTTCTGATAGCGGCCCGTCAGAACACCGGCGCGACTGGGCGAACACACTGGCGAAGTCACATAAGCATCCGTGCAACGAACGCCGTTCTCCGCAAGGGCATCAAGATGTGGCGTGATCACATCAGGCGCGCCATGAACACCTGTGTCCTCGTACCCAAGATCATCTGTTAGAATCAACACGATATTCGGTCGCTTCCCGGGGTGCCCATCTCCCGTGACACCCTTCCCGCGATGAAGCTCAAGCCGCCGGGCTAACCGCTTCTCAATCGCTTCGTGCTCCGCTTTCCCGGCCAGGTTCACCAACTCTTCTGGATCCTGCTCGTGATCATAGAGCTGCTTCGACCCATCCGGCCACTCCGTATAACCCCAACGACTCGTCCGAACCGTGTGGGCAAAACGATCTTCCTTACCCTCCTTCCTCAAAACAGTCGCAAACGCCGCGTCTTTGTCGCGCCCTTCGCCGGCCCCGCGAAGCAACGGCACGAGACTTTCGCCTTCAACCCCATCTTGTGTCGGCAATCCACAGGCTTCGGTCAAGGTTGGGAAGATATCTACCAACCCCACCGGCGCCGGGCTCGAGGCCCCTTCCAATCCGCCCGGCAAATGAATTAGAAGAGGAACTTTCAGTGCCTCTTCCATCAGCGTCATCTTCTGCCAAAACCCACCGTGCTCTCCCCGATAAACCCCATGATCACTGAAAAAAATAACGACAGTATCATCCCAACGATCCTTCCGGTCCAACACATCCAGGAGCATCCCCACCTGCGCATCCACAAAGGCAGTCGTGGCGTGATACGCATGAAGCGTGGACCGAATCTTCGCGACCGGATATTCCAGCTCCACCTTCGGAGGAAAGGCAATTGAAGGAATCCCCACCGAAACAATCCCCGGCTCCGGAATCGGAAGACTCTTCGGGTCAATCAAGTCCCAATATTCGCGAGGCGCGGCCCGGGGGGCATGCGGACGATGAAGCCCAACGGTCAAAAAAAGCGGCCGGTCCCGCTCCGCCTCCAGATACTCCACCGCCAACCGCGTGCTAATTCCGTCCGGATGCCGCTCCTCCGGCCAATCGAGCGTGTCCTTCGGCAACACACCGTCAAACACCGCCTCCGGTTCCCATTGCGGATCCAAATGAAAATCCCACTCCATCGAATCAAGATGCTCCGGCGTATGCGGAATCTTACCCACACCCACCGTTTCATAACCGTGATCACGAAAATACTCGGGAAGAAATCGATACTCATCTCCCAGAACGGTCCGCGGATCCACGCCATTGCCGAAAACGCCCGTCGTCCCCGGGTATCGACCACTCAGAAAGGACGTCCGTGACGGCCCGCATACCGGATAGTTGCAATACGCGCGATCAAATCGAACCCCCCGATCCGCCAGCCGATCAAGATTCGGCGTGTGGACATACTCATCCCCATAGCAACCCAATCGCCAATTCATATCGTCGACAATAATCAACAGAACATCCGGTCTGGCGCTTTCCGCCATCGCCACTTGAAAATCGGCGGTTGGCAGGATCCACATCACAAAAGCGACCAATGCCGTCATGGACCGGACGCGCCGGCCGATTCTTGTGGGTATTAACTCCATCGCTTCGACTGAGGTACGACCTGGTGTCTGGCAAACAGACAACCCGACGCCCCTCATCAACGACATGGCACGTAACTATCTTTCCTCCAACACCCCTCGATCCAAAAATTCCGCACCCACGAATCTATTTGTTAAGCTCCTTCCGCAAAGGCTCGTCTACAACAAAAGCTTCCGGAAAATCTGCGGAGTCTGGCCCCCCCTTGTCACGCAATCGTTTGTTCTGCTGCTTGCCACGGGGCGGATTCATCGGAATCGCCATCCCGCCAAGCTCATCCATCATACCATACAGCCTCCCCTGCATCTCATCTCGGACCGCCGCAAACGCCGGATCATGAATAAGGTTATTCTGCTCCATCGGATCCGCCTGAATATCAAACAACTCATCGGTATCCCAAACCCCGTAGTAGGTGATGTATTTGTATTGATCCCCTCGCAACGAAAAATGCGTTGGCGTCTGCGGATAGTTTTGCTCCCAGTAATAGCAATACAAAAAGTAATCCCGCCAAGGCACTTTCTCTCCCCCCGCAAGCGGGAGAAAACTCCGTCCGTCCATATGCGGCGGCGTTGCTAAGCCCATTGCCTCCATCACCGTGGGGGCAATGTCAATGTTCGCCACCACCTCTTCTACGACCGTCCCCCCTTCAAACAATTCAGGACATTGCATCAACATGGGAACACGCGCAGACGTCTCATACGCAACACGCTTGTCGATTAAGCCATGCTCACCAAACAGATACCCGTTGTCCCCCATGTAAATCACCAGTGTCTCGTCATAGATTCCCATCTTCTTCAACTGCTCCATGATCGCGCCGATACTGTCATCAACGGATCGTAACGCTTCACAGTAACTGCGAAGAAAGGCCTCCGCCGTCGACCCGGTATGAAGCGGAAAATCCATTCCATGCCAGCTGTTCCGCTGATCAAGCACCCAGCGCGGGCGGTTTTCCTGATTATCCGACGGCTTTTCCGCAGATGCCGGCAACTCAAAAGGAAGCTCACCGGTGCTCCCCTTGTACTTCGGCTCCGGCGTAAACGGTCCATGCACCGCCTTGTGCGAAAGATAGAGAAAGAACGGCTTCTCGCGTTCGGTCTGCTCCTCCAGAAACTCTATCGCATATCGCGTCAGCAACGGCGTGATATACCCGTCCTGCGGCACCCGCTCACCGTTCACGTTAATGGTGTATTGAGGCCCCGGGGGATAATACTGTCCCTGCCCCTTGAAACTCACCCAGTAATCAAATCCCGGTCGCGGATCATCGTTTGCATGCCCCATGTGCCACTTGCCCACGAAGCCCGTTTCGTATCCCGCATCCTGAAGATACTGCGGAAAGAAAATCGTGCCCTCCGGCACCATCCGCTGATTGTCGATTACCCGATGCCGAAAGGTGTAGAGACCTGTCAGAATCGACGCCCGGCTCGGCGAACAGAGCGAAGTCGTGACAAACGCATTCTTCAAATGCACCCCTTCCTCGGCCATCGCATCCATAGTGGGAGTGATCGCCAATGGATGCCCCATGAAACCCATCGCGTCATACCGATGGTCATCGGAAAGGATGAACACGACATTTCGCGGCTCAGCTTCAGCTATCCTTTCATGAATCACCTCGCTCGGCACGGGTATCACCTCCGCCAAAGACGAGGGCTTTGGCACAATGCTAACAAAGGCTCCAATGATGGATAGGGTAACAGTTTTCATTTATATCGATGGGTGCCCGCTCACGGCTCAAAGTTTCCGAATTCTGATATCGCGAAGTTCACCTTCATCCGACGTCAGTGCCCCAGCAGTAAATTCAGCTTGCCGGACCTCATCCGACGCCACTCGGTTGTCCAGCCAAACCTGGCTACGGGTGCCAGCGACGCGAACACGAAACGGAGACCACTCGTCGGCCTCGACCTCGGCAACAACCACATCTCCAAGCTTCAGGCTCGCCGGCCCTTTCACCTCGGAAAGAAGCTCGAAAGCCTCCAGTTCTTCGCTCGGCAAAGACTCATAATCCTCCCAAGCATCTCCGTCGCGAAGCGCGATCAGTTGTTCCTTTAGTTCCGCCTTCACCTCGGCAAACTCTTCCCGACTGGCCAGATTGGTAAATTCAAGCGGATCGTCCGGATAATAATAAAGCTCCTCCTGACCGTCCGATGTCAGGCTGTATCGCCAGTCCGCGGAACGAACGGAAAAATGCGGATACAGCGTCCCGACATGTTCCCGCAGCTGGCTGTGATCCTTCCCCGGCAACGCCGTAATAGCCACCTCAGGACCTGACCACTCACCCTCCGGATCAAACAGCAAAGGCACGATGCTGTGACCATCGAGCGGGTAATCGGAACGCCCCGCGTGCGGATCCTTCGGCAATCCGCAGATATCGACCAATGTCGGGTAAACATCGATCAACGAAATCGGCTGATGGCAGGTGACCCCCTCTGGCATCCCCTCCAAACCCGCCACGATGAACGGAATCCGCGTCCCACTGTCCCACAGCGTCTGCTTGTAGATCGCTTCCTTGCCTCCCACGTGCCACCCGTGATCACTGGTCAAAATTACCACCGTATCGTCGGCATAATCACTCGCGTCAAGTGCATCCAGAACGGCGCCCACTTGATCGTCAACAAAGGCCACACAAGCCATGTATGCCTGCAGCCATTCCTTGAAGAGCTGGGGACGATCCTCATGCTTGAAGAGCATCTGGTAACGCCGGAATGCATAAAGGCTCTTGTTGGCCAAACTGGGCGCACAATCCTCCAAATCCCCCTCCAGATATGTCCCCGGCACTTCGATCTCCTCCAACGGGAACATATCGAAATACTTCTGCGGCGCATACAACGGCGTATGAGTCCGGCTGAATCCCGCAAAGAGCGCAAACGGCTTGTCATGTTCTTGACTGAGAACATCCGCCGCCCACGCCGCATGCTCCTCGTCCGGCATCGCGTCACGGTCATCGTCCGACACATAGCGCCAAGGCTTGCCCGATAGCGTCCAACCGCGATACCCGGGAATCCCATTATCCGAATCCTCAGCATATTCCGGGATCATCGTGAGCGGACCAAAGGTATGCTCCCACTTGTAATCAATGTCCGGATCGGCATCATCGGCATAGAAATACATCTGCTGCGGATGCGGGATGAATCCTCGCCGCGTTTGCTTCCTCCCATCCCAAGGCCAGGGGCCAATATTCCCGCCCAGTCCTTTCCCCGCATAAAATCCCTTCGGGTCCTGATTGCCATGATAAATCTTCCCCGTCGTGTACACGTCATACCCGTTCGTCGCTAAGTGTTCCGTCAAGGTGACACACTTGCTGAGAATCGCGTTCTGTCGATAATCCTCGAACCAATAAAGACTCGAGGTCTGCGGATACAGCCCCGTCATCATGCTCGACCGCGAGGGCGCACAAATCGGATCGTTGCAGTGCGCATTCGTAAAACTCACTCCCCGCGCCGCCAAACGGTCGAAATTCGGAGTCGGAACATGCGGCTTGCCCTCGGGGTCCAAGGGCATGTCGTTCAAATCATCCGCAATGATGAAAAGCACGTTGGGACGAGATCCCTCAGTTGCATGAACTGAGAAAAGACCAGAGGTGGTGGCCACCAATACAAAAGCCGCAAGGGTTAAGGACGGGGAATTCATAAATATCGCTAATTCAAGAGCTATCGATAACTTACCCTAGGGTTTCTCAGGAGAAAACCCTTTCGATCTCTCATGACCGCCCGATAACGGTCGAGCGTCTCGTGAAATTGCCGGTCTAAAAGTTCCAATTCCTCTCCGCTCATCGGCTCCCTCAAATGGCTCAGCATCTGCTCATTGAATCCAATCACTGTCTCGCAAAGCGGCTGCTTGGGCTCTCCATATTTGGTGTAAAAGCCCGGTTGCCCGATTTCGTATGCCTTGTCTTCATGCGATTGATCAAAGAGAACCGCGCAAAAATCGACCCCAATGAAGTTGGGATCCTTCGAAATCCGATTCGCTAGCAGATCGTAGAGCACGAGCCGATCAAGATGATCAGGAACCGCGCCGGGTGCATTCTTGGCGGTTACCAACGGCAAAGGATAAACGTTTCCAAACGGTTGGTCACTGATGAAGGCAGGCTTGTCCAAAGCCTCAACAACAGGATCGATCGGAAAAACCTGACTCACATGCTGCGGCGCGATCACGTCGATGTACGGCCCAATCCGCTTCCAGTTTTCAAGATTCAACGATGCCTCCTTGATGTAACATCCAAAAATAAGATGGTTTTGGTCGTGTCGACGAACGGCATCATGAGCGATCCGATAGGTATGCTCCACAATCTCCCCAAGAAGCGCTTGGGCATCATCATAGAGTTTCTGCGAACCCGCCGCTTCGGCCATCGGAGCATACCCCATTTTGTGACGCTTGACCCAGTCGGGATAAACGATCAGTGCACCCGACTGTTTGAGTTGCTCGAACGACTGAAAGCTCGTCCCGTAAACCGCATTCAACGCTTCAATATTGCCCTCGTATCGCCTTTCAAGGACGCCCAACAATCGTTCGCGTCCGGGACTATCTTTCCGCTCGATCAGATCATTCAGCCAGGTGACATCGTCCATCCATGGAGCAAAACCATAGTAATACCCCATGACCCACCGGTCATCTTTGAGCCTTGGGACATGCTCGGCAACCAACTTATTGACAAACGCCGCGAATCGATCAGAAAAGACATCAGGACGTTTCTCCCCGGGAACCATTTCCACGCTGTGTTTTAAAATCGGGAGAGGAAATACGTATGGGATCTTGGCTTCCCGAAACACTTCCTCCGCCAAAGAACGGTCAACAAAGTCCGATTGAAGGCGCTCAGGACAGTAGGGGCCAGACCACACACAGTTGTAACCCAGGCCACGCATCAGTTCGATGCTCCCCTTGAGCCAGGCCTGCTGGTCACCATCATACACAAAAGTCACCGCACTTTGAGTAAAGCCCGTGATCGGATGCGCCATCCCGATTCCCCAGAACGCATTCCCTTCCGGCGTGATCAACCACCAACGACCATCGATCTTTTCCGTGTGAAAAAAGCCCGTTTTCTCACCCTTGATGTCGGTAAATCCCCCGTAAACATCAAGTTCGGCCGCATGAGGCGAAGAAACAAGCAACGCAGCAAAGATCACGAAAATTGGGAGGGTCCTCATGGGCAAAAATTAGGCAAGGATGTTCCTAACGATGTGACCATGAACGTCGGTCAGACGAAAATCACGCCCCTGATGGCGGTAAGTCAGTTGCTCGTGGTCAATCCCGAGAAGGTGCTGACAAGTCGCATGCCAGTCGTGAACGTGCACGGCATTCTCCGTCACCCCGAATCCAAAATCATCGGTCGCGCCATAAGTGTATCCCTTCTTGACCCCTCCACCTGCCATCCAGATGGTAAAGCATTCCTTGTGGTGATCGCGACCCGGAGCAGTTTTGGCGCCCGTGCCGGCGTTGTTTTCCTGAACCATAGGCGTCCGGCCGAACTCGCCGCCCCAAATGACCAAGGTGTCGTCGAGCAAACCTCGCTGCTTGAGGTCGATTAGGAGACCGGCGCAGGCCCGGTCAACCTTTGCTGCGGATCGCGGAAGAGCTTGGTAAATATTGGCGTGATGGTCCCAACCCTTGTTGAAAATCTGAACAAACCGTACCCCGCGTTCGCAGAGCCGTCTCGCAAGGAGGCAGTTCTTCGCAAAGTCACCGCCCTCTCCGTCCGCGTCGAGCCCGTATAGACTGAGAACGTGCTCCGGCTCACGCTTCAGATCCGACAGTTCAGGAACCGACGTTTGCATACGGTATGCCAGCTCATACTGTGCGATGCGGGTCTGTATCTCCGGATCCTGGTATCGATCAAACGCAAGTCCGTTCAGCTCGCCAATAGCGTCGATCACGTCGCCCCGCTCGCTCGCGGAAACGTCGTGGGGATTCTCAAGATAAAAAAGCGGGTTGCGGCCAGTGCGAAAAAGAACCCCCTGGTGCTTCGACGGAAGAAAACCGCTGCTCCAGGCCGACGGCCCGGCATTGGGATGCTGGTCCTTGAGGACAACGTATGAAGGAAGGTTCGAGTTCTCTGAACCAAGTCCGTAAGAGGTCCAGGCACCAAAAGTGGGCCTGCCCAGTCTACCATGACCGGTGTGAAGAAAGAGCTCGCCGGACCCATGGTTGATCTCGTTGGTTTGCATGCTCCGGATCATCGTAAGCTCATCCGCAACGGTCGCGAGGTGAGGAAAAAGTTCCGACATGATCATTCCACTCTCGCCCCGGGGCGCAAAGGAGTAAGGCGATCTGATGGCCCGCGCATCCCCGGTTATGAACGCGAACTTTTGACCCCGCGTGAGCTCCTCCGGAAGACTCTTTCCATCCCACTTATCCAGCTCGGGCTTCGGATCAAAGGTGTCCATCTGCGAGGGACCGCCGACCATGTGGAGAAAGATCACCCGTTTGGCTTTCGGGGCATGGTGAGACTTGAGGATCGCATTATCGTTCCCGAAGATCGATGCCCCGAGATCGTCC
The DNA here is from genome assembly GCA_039182965.1 of Verrucomicrobiota bacterium. Lineage (GTDB taxonomy): Bacteria > Verrucomicrobiota > Verrucomicrobiia > Verrucomicrobiales > DEV007 > JBCDBW01. The sequence goes on along the minus strand of JBCDBW010000002.1, from coordinate 26,688 downwards.
TGCAGCAGTTTCGACAACGCGAGAGACCCGATCCCCAAAGTGCCGCGTCGAAAAAATTCTCGACGCGCCAAACTGCGATTCCCGGCTCTCAAGCGATCGATTTCGTCTGCCTTCATGACTTTGTTAGGGTTTCGTCGAGATTCAGGATGACCTGGGCCACAGAAAACCAGGAGCCGTGCTTTTCATAAAGAGCTACGAGAGCTTGCCTTTCCGCTTCAGAAGGCTGGCGGGCGACGGCACGCCGAAAGGCCGCGGTCGCCTTGGAAAAGTCGTCCCCCGGAACGCCTTCAATCCATGCCGCGAACGCCTGCGCCGCTTCCACATAGCAGGGATCATTGAGGAGGTTAAGGGCTTGGACAGGAGTGTTGGATCGGTCGCGCGAGGTCACGCAAGCGGAGCGCCCGGAACCGTCAAAGTTAAGCACCATCGGATTCGGATTGCCTCGACGCAAAAAAGTGTAGAGACCGCGCCGCTGCCGGTCCTCACCCTCAGAGGTAGGATAATGAGAGACATCCGCTCCGGAAATCTCTTTCCAGAGCCCCTCCGGCTGCGGCGGATACACGGCGGGGCCACCAATCTTTCGCGAAAGCCGCCCCGAGATGGCAAGGAGATTGTCACGGATGAGCTCGGCCGAAAGCCGAAATCGCGGACCACGGGCCAACCACTCGTTGGCGGGATCTTGTGCCATCTTCTCCGCGCATGCCGTTGCGGTTTGGCGATAGGTTTCAGACATCACGATGGTTTTGATGAGCTGCTTCATCGACCAATCCTGCCGAATGAACTCAAGCGCAAGCCAGTCGAGGAGTTCGGGATGGGTGGGAGAAGGACTCTGCATACCAAAGTCCTCCGGAGTGGTAACGATCCCACGCCCAAATATCTCGGCCCAGAAACGGTTGACGGTCACGCGTGCCGTCAGAGGATTCTCCGGGTCAACAATCCACTGCGCCAGACCGAGACGATTCGGAGGAAGTCCCGGATCAAGCGGATGGAGCACGTCGGGCACGCCAGGTTCGACGTGCTCCCCGAGACTGGTGTAATCGCCACGAAGAAAAAGGTTCGTCGGAACCATCTCCTTCTCGTCTTTCATGACCATTGTCCGGGCAACCAAATCGTCGCGCTCCTCCTTGAGCCGATCCAGTGTTCGCTCATGCGGCCCTGTGGCCGGATGATCATAGAACAGCAGGGCTTCTACATTCAGCTTCTCGTCGTCCGTTCGCTTGGCAGGCGGAATCCGGAGATGATTCAAGCCACCCCGGAGATTCCACGGAAATCGCTTCCAAGGAATGTTGGCACCACGATCCGAGTCAAGAAACTCTCTCTCCCATTTCACTTGGTCGGCGAGAGCCGTTGCCTTGGCTTCTTCAAGCTTCGCCGCCACCAATTCTATGGTGTCGCTGATCTCCTCTACGCGGCGCTTGTCAATGCGAGATCCCACGAAAGGAAGATCTGCGCCAATAAACTTCTTGCGGAACATTCCCGGCCCTTCCATGGCGAACTCCGTCACTGCTTGATTGAAGTACGCGTAGAGTTCGTAGTAGTCACGCTGCGGAATCGGGTCGAATTTGTGATCATGGCATTGGCTGCATTCCATCGTCATTGCCAACCACACTTGCCCGGTCGTGCTCACACGGTCGTGAAGGATATCTGCACGCAATTCCCTGACCTTGGAACCGCCCGAAAAGTTGGTGGCCACATTGCGGTGGAAGCCGGTCGCCACCAGTTGCTCTCTCGACGGGTTCGGGAGGAGATCGCCCGCGAGCTGCTCAATGGTGAACCGGTCGAATGGCATGTCCTCGTTGAGCGCATTGATGACCCAATCGCGATACGGCCACATAGTTCGTAAATCGTCATGCTGGTATCCGTTTGAGTCGGCGTATCGCGCGAGGTCGAGCCAGTGGCGCGCCCACTTCTCGCCGAAATGATTCGAGGCAAGGAGGCGATCAACTTCGCGTTCGTAGCAGGCCTCGGAGGGATCTCTTTCAAAGCGAGAGACCTCTTCAATGGTCGGTGGGATTCCGATAAGGTCCAGCGAGAGGCGGCGGAGAAGAACAGCGGGATCGGCGGGAGGAGCGGGCCGAAGGCCTTTCTCCTCTAAACGCGCTCGGACAAAGTGGTCGATCGGATGGGTGGAACCCGAGGGAAGGTCGGTTGGAACCGGTTTCTCGTAGGCCCAGTGGTTTTCGTAGGGGGCTCCTGCATCAATCCAGATTCGAAGAAGTCTGACTTCTTCTTGGGAGAGAGGCTTTCCCTTGGGGGGCATGCGATCGTCGAGGTCGCCAGTGGTAACACGGTCAAAGAGCGAGCTTTCGTGGGCGGCACCCGCAATGATGGCTTCGGCATCGAGGGCGGCGTCGCGAAGGTCGAGGCGAAGGTCGGCTTCTCTGGAACCGGAATCAGGGCCATGGCACTTAAAACACTTGCCAGAAAGAATCGGACGAATATCGCGGCTGAAATCGACGGCTTCCTCGCCTGTGCTGATTCCGCACGTAATCGTGAGAAAGATGAAAGGCAATCTGGAAAAGCTAATCATCACTTCAGCTCCTGGCTTGCCCTTCTCTCTGCGGTGCGGCGCGCGCGGATTTCCCTGTATCTGGTCATCTGCTCCTCGGTGAGAATCTCCTCGAGATCTCTGAAGCGCTCCATGTAGTATTGGTTCTGTTCAACCTTTCGATCCTCGGCGGGCATTTTTTCAAACTCAGCCCACTTGGCCACCATAGCCTGTTGGATGGCAATGAACTTCGGAGTCTGGTCGTCCGAAAGATCTAACTCCTCCAACAGGCCGGCGATCCACGAGGTGACCTTTGGAGTTGCGTTCGCAGGCTGAAGTGGCGGCATCTGTTCCGTCTCGGGCTCAGGCTCGGTATCCCCCACCTTCGAAGAACCAACAGTGAAAACAGCGTCCTTGGGCGTCACCTCTTCTCGGTACGCGTTCAACTCTTTTACCGCCTCGTGCAAACCGGGCCGCTCTGAAAGGTTCGGTCCAAAAAAGCCCTGCTTCACGCCGGGGTTGTTAAAGCCCTTCGGCGTGTCGACCGGGTTACACCAAAAGACTCCGAGAATGTAATCGGTATCGAGAGCCGCTTTGACATAATTGGTGTATGCGTCACCGGCAGCGATGGAGTTCTCCTCACGCTTGGGACTGCGAACGTCTATATCGCCATCCGAGAAACGGATAGCGAAGTCACACAAGATAATCGGTTTGCCCGTGAGCTCGTAAATCTCATCGAATTTCTCCTTGGGAAAGGGACCCCAAAAGGGCGGCTGAATCGCAATGCCGTCAACCCAGGGCAACATCTCTTCCACAACGACAGGGTCAAAGGTGTTGAAAGAAAAGCGATCGCCGAAGACAAGTGCGTTTGGATCATACTTCCGGTTTGCTTCACCGACGACCCGGAAATATTCGCGGGCGATGAGGCGAAGAAATTCTTGGTCTCGGGCCGTTTCATCATCTCCTTCCCAAGTGCTGAGAAACTTCCGATAAGCCTGCTGGCCAGGTGCATCCCCCGGTAGCGCGCGTATGAACTCCACCCAGTTCGTGCCCGAGGGATTCGCCAATGGCCAGGACCCTAGGTCCGTCCAGCAGTAGCCGATAATGTTTTGACGGCTCTCGCGACCAAGCGCGCAGTTGAACTTCACTCCGGCATCGAGACGTTCTTGTTCAATCGGATCAAATATGTCGACAAATTTCACCGCTCCCTTTCCCCGGTAGTAGGCGCTCGGAATGAGGTGCGACCAACTCTCGATATAAGGCAAGTCAGACTTGAGCATCGGCGGACAGCCGTATCCGTAGGCATTGAAGCCAAGTTCCTTGAAGAGCTGAGAAAACTCTGCCTTATCGATTGGGGGATCGGCTCTATTGACGTTCACGTGGGTGATGCCATGGGCAAAGAACGGCTTCCCATCCGGCCCCACGAGCCAATGACGGCCGTCGATCTTTGTTAGGGAAATTCTCTGCAAATTCTCTTCGTTGCCCGTCACGGAAAAAACGATCAAGCTCAAGAGAATCAGTATCGGAAGGGCGAGTTTCATCTTGTCTTTCTAGTTCAGCTCGCGAATGAAGATATCTTTCCAACGAACAACCGCACCCGGCCACCAACGATCCTTGCCAAGCCAGTGATTCAAGTTGCTGTTGTGAACTTCAAGGGAGATATGTCCCTTGCGGCCGAGCATTTCAAAGCAGGCCTCGGCATCGTAGTTTTCCCAATCCACCGTGCTCATCTCGAGGACGGAGATCTTCACGCCGTTGACCCAGGTCGTGAGCGTGGGAATGCGCCCCTCGCAGCGCACCTTAATCGTATTCCATTGCCCCCACCTCCATGCGTCAAGAAAGTCCTCAACATCCGCGGCGTATTGAAGGAGCCCGCGGGTCTTTGCGTTCAGCTCGGCTTTCTCAGGATCCGGACCGGCAGAAATGATGGCGACAGGATTACCCTCGTCATCATACTCAGCATCGATCGCAAAGGGCATGGCATGCACACCGGCAAGACCGTTCCCGTAAAAACCGCCGATTCCACCCTGAGGGCGATGATCAACGAGAATCTGGATGCCTGGGCTCCCGCTCGCCGCCGTGCGAACGAGAAATCCACTATCAACTTTCCAGTCGGGCTTCATGTCCATCATGAGTTCGAAGTCGCCAAACTTCTCTTCGGTAACCAGGTAAGCTCCCCGCCCGCTTCCGGGCGGATCCTGCCCGCCAACGATGGCGCCGTCCTCGACCATCCACTTGCCGACGTTCGCCCGTGCATTCTCGAACGCTTCACCTTGGAGCGGCATCTTGAACGGCGCCCCTGGATACTTCGCGATGGGTAGGCGTGGCATCGCATTCCACCCTCTCAAAGTCTTGCCGTCAAAAAGACTGCGAAATCCTTCGGGCGGATCGGCTGAATGTGACGTCTTTTCAGGAGCTACATTGGTGATTGGACCACCACGCCGTTCTGGACCGCTGTATTCTTCTCTAGCGGGCTCCGTTTTCGCAGCCTTCCCGTCGGCAACGACGCGATCAAGGATGATGGTTTTTCCATTGTAGGGCCCTTCCCCAAAGGCGGTGATCTGGATCTTGTTAACCTTGCTCCAATCGACCATGTCGCCGGCCCATGCCGCTTTGGTGAACGCTTTCACAGGCGCGGCGAACTCCTGCCACTTCCCCAGGGCTGAATCATCCGTCGAGATCCGGTAGACACTTACGCGATTGTCCGAGTGTATCTGAAAGTTGAAGGTGCCCGCGATGTCGGTTTTCAATGAAAAGCGAAGCTCGGCAGCACCGGAAAGATCTGTCTGCGGAATCATAAACCCCATTCCAAAGTATTTCGCGGCACCAGCGTCCGAGTTGACCACGGTGCGGACGGAACGGCCCTCTTCCCCTTCGGGAGCATCGTCAATCAAGCTAACAATGGCCGCGTGAGTCGTGTTGCTCTGAGAAATCGATTTTTCATCCTCAAAATTCGCAATAATTCGCTCCCCTTGCGCTTCTTGAGCCACCAACACAATGACGATGAGACCAAGAAATGACTTGAGGGCTTTGGATTTCATTGGTGTTGAATTCGTGACTAATTCAATATCATCATCAGAAAGGGACACCGTGACAATGACGAGATCGCGTCAGCGAACCGGCCGATTGCTCTGTTGCTCAATATATTGATGATAAAAAATCGCGTGGTCGACTCGCTCCGGATCGTAGTTGGGATTGCCGGTGGGCATCTGGGCGCCAACCTGTCCTCGCCATTCGCGAAGTTCAGTCAAGAGCTCCTTCGTTTTCTCCTCCATCGAATAAGCCAAATTAACGGTCTCGCCAAGGTCGCTTTCGAGGTCGTAAAGCTCAGCCGGTGTCCCGTCGAAATGCTCTACCAAACGGTATCGTCCCTTTCGAACAACTCCATGGGGCGATGCACCGCCATTGTGATAGTGCGGGTAATGCCAGTAGAGAGCTTCGCGATCCAACGGCTGTTGCCGAGTAAGGACCGACAATAAGCTTGTCCCGTCAATTTCTCGTTCCGCCGGTAGATCCTGCTCGCTGAGCTCCGCCAAGGTGGGAAAGAAATCGATGCTACTGACCGGCTCACGGCTCTCGGATTCCTCCGGGATTCTTCTCGGCCAGCGAACAATGAGAGGAACTCGATAAGCTCCCTCATATGCAGAACCTTTGCCGGCTCTCAATGGCGAATTGCTCGTTTTTTGGGGTACGTCGGCATAATGATTGCCCCCATTGTCAGAGGTGAAAATAACTAGGGTGTCCTCGGCCAAGTTCTCATCATCAAGAGCCCGCATGATTCTACCGATATTCTCATCCAAACTGTGAATCATTCCTGCATTGATCGGATTGCGTTGCAGGTGCGCTGAAGTGAGTTTTCTCTCGTAATACCGAACATGTTGCTCTTTGGCTTCGGTAGGCCGATGTGGATTGAAGTAAGATAGGAAAATGAAGAAGGGTCGATCTCGAGCTTGCTCTAGGGCTTCGATCACGCGATCGGTGATGGCATCCGTGAAGTAATCCCCTTCTTTGCCCGGTAGATCTCCCGAAGCCGGCCAAGGATAGAAGTAACTCTTAAATCCCCACTTTAATACCCAGATCCCATGTTCGAAGCCTTGAGCGGTGGGAAAATACTCCTGTCGGCCCAAGTGCCACTTGCCAAAGTAAAAGCTCTCGTAACCGGCAGGGCCTAGCATTTCAGCCAGGGTGACCTCTTCGAGAGGCAGGAAGTGACGCTGCCATTCCGGGGGAGTCAAGGCTGCGTGTGGGAACACCAAGCCGCTGAGAAAATCTGTCAAATGCAAGCGTGCAGGAGTCTTGCCAGTCAGAATGGCAGCACGCGTCGGCGAGCACACGTTCGCGGCGGCATAGGCGTCGGTAAAGCGCATGCCTTGTGAAGCCAGCCGGTCTATATTGGGTGTCTCATAAAAATCGCTCCCGTAACAGCCTAGATCACGCCAACCAAGATCATCGGCGAGAACGAAAAGGATGTTAGGGTGCTTGTCAGCGGCAAAACTCGTGCCATTAAGAAATAAGGCGGCGAGAATAATGACAGAATAGATTTGAAAAAAGCTCATCTTTGGTTGAGCGGTCCCTGGAACGGCAGCGTCTAAACGAGCCCCTCTCGAATGGCCTTGGCCACGGCCCCCGTGTTCGTGTTCACATGTAGCTTGGCGTAAATACTGCGAAGGTGGTTCACGACTGTGTGAGGACTGATGTCAAGCACATCAGCGATCTCTTTATTGACGAGTCCTCGGGCCATTTGTTCAAGAATCTGCTTCTCACGGTCGCTGAGGCCATAGTCTTCGGTCTGAGCCGGTTTTGCTTCGGCCAGTTGATTGAAGAGCGTCAGGACACGCCCCGCTACGTCCGGGTCCATCGGGGCGCCGCCGGCAGCGGCTTGGCGAACGGCCGAGAGTACCTGGTCGGTCGAGGCGGTCTTGAGAAGGTAACCATTGGCTCCGGCGCAAACGGCATTGAAGATCTTGTCGCTGTCATTGAAAACGGTAAGTAAAACGATACGCGTATCCGGGGCCATCTTCGTGAATCGTCGGAGGGCGCTGAGTCCATCCATTCCAGGGAGGCCCACGTCAAGAAGTATGACGTCGGGGCGCGGGTGGGATTCGAGTTCCGCAATGGCCGACTCAGCATCGGCGTAAGCTTTGGGACAGCGCATCCCTTCCGCGGAGTCAATGGCGCGTGAGACACCGCGTCTATAGACGCCGTTGTCCTCAACAAGCCAAACGGTGATGGTATCGGAGTTTTCGCTCATGGGAGACGGTGTTTCCTGATGCGGCGATACGGGGCGGAGAACTTGACGACCGTGCCCGACCCCGGAACACTTTCAATGGAGACTTCGCCGTTCAAGACCTCCGCCCGCTTCCGCAGATTGTTGAGCCCAAGACCTCGCTCAATGGAAGCTTCGTCAAAGCCCTCGCCAAAATCGCGGACCTCAAAAGCAAAACGCTCCCGATCGCCACCGACACGACATTCAAACTGCGTGCTCTTCGAGTGACGAGCAGCATTATTAAGCGCTTCGCGAAACGCCAGAACGACCTGTCGACGGAACTCGAAATCGACTTCCGCATTAGGGGCCTCATCAATATGAAATTCCCAAGGCATGGATCCAACGATCGAAGGCACCAGCAACTTCAACTGTTGACGCAGCTTTTCGAGCGAACGTTCACGCGTGTCGAGCAGCCAGACGATATCGCGCATCGCGTCGGTTGCTTCGCCGCTTGACTGGCGCAAGAGATCGAGATCACCGCGAAACTCCTCGGGAAGCTCGTCGGCGCTGAGAAGGCTTTCGCTAAGCAAGCGCATGCCTCCAAGACGACTACCAAGATCGTCGTGGAGGTCCCGGGCGATCCGGGCCCGAAGCGACTCCTGCTGCCGTGAAAGAGTCTGCTTGCGTCGAACCAAGAGCATCCCGATGACGCCGATGGATGCGAAGACAACCAGACTCGCACCACCGAGGAGCCATCCTACAGTGCGCTGGATGCGCGCCTCGATGCTATCGATCAGATCCGCAATCCCGGTTTCAACCGCTCGGCGCTCGTCCAATCCGTCGAGCCAGTCCTCCAAGCCAATTAAGCGATTTTGGCTACTGTATCCGTCGACAAGGTATTCGGGACGCCAGACCTCAAAGAACTTTTCGACGTCGAAGACGTCGCTCGCGCTCACCTTCGCACCAATGGCAACATTGACTCCCTTCTCGAATACTTGCATCTCCGCGAGCGACATGTTGCAGCGGTCCAGGTTGATGCGAGCCAGCTCGCTCACTTCCAACCGTACGAAGCGCGCCGGGTAGCCCCCGCCCGAGAATCTAACAGGATTGTCTCCCGGGTTTGGAAACGGCCATTCATCGGTTTTATAGAGGGTCCGGGACTCGGTAAAATCGGCATGCTCGCTCAAGCGCAGACGAAACCGTCGGGGAAATGCATGCCCAAACTGGTCCGGTGCATCCACTGGTTGGGCTGGAATAATCGCCACTTCATCTACCTCGACCACACGAGGCAGTTCGACTTGGATCCACCTGTCGACAAATCGATCCTTGGTGCCTTTTGTCAGGAAACCGTTCGTCGGACTCGGTTCTGGAAGAACCGGAAGCCCCAAATCGGTCTGGCCGTCCACAATGTAGGTCTCATTCCAGTCCGGCAAACTGGTGAACGAGACCGCGTCCACGTTCGCTCGAAGGGCGACGTTGCGATAGTCCGCAAGTACCATCAGTTCTCCAAAGGCGCTGAGGAATCGCCCATCTTCACGAGTCCAGTGTTCGAGAACCCTCAAACGCAAGAATCGCGCCTCGATAGGTTCCTCAAGAATAAACTGCACAGGGTAGTCCGCTAAGGGCCGGATCGGCGTGGCTTGGGAGTCGAGGGTGCGAATGGGATCGGAAAAGTCAGAGTTCTCCGAGAGCTCAATTACGAAGTGGCTGGGAAAGCCGTATCCCTCGACAATGGCACCGCGGAACATTCCTTGTACCGGAAAGACTGCGATGCGCTCCACGGGAAAGACTTCTCCAAGGTCGATGGTGATATCCAAGGACGTATCCCGCTTCGGTTGAAATCGGCTATGAAACCCCATACTTCGCCCACGGTGCCCGGGAGAGAGCGGCGGCAATTCGCCGAGCCGTTTCTGCAAGGACTCAAGCTTCTGCTCTTCGTCCCTCTGAGTCGGGCTCAAGAAGCTCGCCAGGCGCTGCGCCAAAGGCCAGCTTTCAGCCTGCCGAGCCCAGGCAGATTCAGATCCAAGAATCAGCATGCACACCCCAAGTGCTGCAGTCCGAATCGCGGACGGCATACGAGAAGCGACCGCAACTCTCATCAAAATTCGCTCTCCATCCACTGGGTGATTTTCTCATTGGCGGCCTTCATGAGGGCGACGTTCTCGGTGTCAGGATTCTCGCGTTCATCAAGAAGACCACGGCGACGGGCTTTGTTGCGCTGGTATGCGCCACAAAGATGGAAACCAATGCAACCGGCGTTTTGGTGGAGGGCCGCTAGGGTTTCGGCATACCAATTCCCATTGTTCGGCTTCCAAAATTCCGTACTCTGGAAATTCACGCCCGCAGCATCGGCTAGTAACACCGGCATCCCCGTCTTCTGATGCCATTCGTCCAAATGTTTCACAGGATCTCGAAAGTCCTGGAAGGAGAGCACGTCGATATATGGCTTCGCCGCGTCGACCACCTCCATGGCAATGGGCGCGTTGGCCTCATACCGATCTCCGAGGATAAGGTGATGCGGATCATAGCGCCGGACGGCGTCGTGTGCGGTCTTATAATAAATCCCTGCGAGCTCCGAAAGCTCCCTCTGACCCGCTTTCGACTTCAAACGGTCTGGATCGAATATTGGTCCGCGCCACTGATTGTCAGGCCGATCGTGCGTCCAAGTGGGACAATCACTGTAAAAGTATCCAATCAAATTACGATCATCAGCGAGCTCCGCGCAGTGAGACCGCGCAATGTAATCACACCATTCCGCCCAATCCGCACTTTTGAAGTCGAAATGCACGGTATGCTTTTCCCACTGATGCGATTCCATGAAAGGCAACAGATGGCAATAAGGCATCCCAAGCGCCTTGTATTCATCGTTCGTGAATGGACGAGAATGCTCCCACTTCGCCACCGTAACTTCCTGAACCCAACCGACTGTGTTAAACCCCCATTCCTTGAGGTTGGGGACGACGGATTCCTCAATCCATCGGACCGTGCTACCTCCGTATTTTTCGCGCCAGATATCGATGTTCTCGGGGTAGCGCAGACTCGCGGGATCGATGTGATTCAGTCCCATCGTAAAAAACGGCTTCCCCTCCGGCGTGATCAACCACCAATGCCCCTTTCGTTTTCCAAGCGTGAAAAAGCCTTCAGGTTCGACCTGTGTGGTCACCGCACTATCGCCGTTGTCCCGTGACCAAAGGACCCTTTGGCTCAAGCCCACCCCAGCGGCGAATAATATCCCGGCCTTCAAAAAAAAGCGTCGATCGACACAAGAAAGGACGTCAGCAAGGGGGTCAGGTGTCATTGGTCATTGCAATGGGAATCCCTAAAAAATGACACAAAGTATGAAGAAAGGAAACGCTGCGGGCAATGACGAGATCGTGCCAGCCACCCGATTCACAAAACACGCAGAACTCCACGACAACTGCCGCGAGAAAATCAGCTAAAGATGACCCCGCCTAATCTCGGAACCCTCAAAGAAGACGTGAATGCGATACACCCACTGATCCTTGCACTCTATCTCACCCGTTTCCACCTTGAATCGAACCGGAATTTGCTCCTTCCGCTTGTCAACTCGAGCATGGTAGCCACGCTCTGAAAAGATATCGATCAACATTGCCAACGCAAGCGGCTCAGAAAATATCTCGTCATTCGAACTCACCACCGATTGCCCGGAGATCGCATGCCGGGTGATAATCGGCATAAAGCTCTCCTTAACTATCTCAACCACGCGGGCAAACAAATCGCGGTGTTCCAGCTCATAAGAATCCAGCCGCCTCACCAAGTCCTGCCGCGCATGCACAACAATCTCACTCGCAAGCGGTATCGTTCGTAATCGGTCAAATGTCCGACTATCCAACTCCAACGAACTCTGATACTGCAGCTCGCGGAAGATATTGCGCTCCACTTCCGCAATGTCGCCCTCCGCGTTGATGAAGTGATAGAAAAACTGGGAACGGAGAGACTGCAACGCATCCCAAGTCTTCTCCTTGAAAGTCCGATATCGATTCTGCGCCGCTTCAAGATCAAGATCGGTCTTCCGCAATTCCTGGAATCGGCCAACACCCGTCTCCACAACTTTTCTGTTGTGAGCCTCAACCTCACGCCCGCGCATTAGTTGACGCTCGATGCTGGTGGATTCCTCAACAAAGAGCACCATCGCATGAATCGTGGGCTTCCGAAAATGACCCGCCAAGGGAGTGTCGTGAAACTCGCGGTGAAGTTCGTTGATTTTCGCTACCAAAAGTCGTAAGCACTCCACCTGAACTTTCGTCCGGGGAAACCCGTCAAGGATCGCTCCGTCGCGATAATCTTCCTTGAGCGTCTCCTTCAGGAGGAGACTAACTACCTCGCGGTCGCCTACCATCCGCCCCTCGTCGATCAGGACTTTCATTTCGGGGGTATTCAAAAGGGAACTGACAACAATCGGCGGACACGTAAAACCACGGGCCTCCATTATGAATCCCGTGTTCGTCCCCTTGCCAGCCCCGGGCGCGCCCCCAAGAAGAATGATCTCCTTTGGAAACCGAAGTTGTTCGTGCCCATACTCATCCTCGAGTTGCTGCCAGACAGCATTGAAGATCAAGCGCGCATCCTTGATCTCAAGCGCCTCGGTCGAAGCCACACCCGAAATACTCTCTCGAGATGCCTCACTGGTTGGTAACTTTATCTTTCTGTTCAACGGTTAAAGCGGGCAATATCCACCAATTCCGGCAAATTGTCAGGACTCATTTCAACGCAAATGCGAGCCACGACACCGTCCCGAGCGTCTCAATCCAGTTCGAATCTCAATACCGGCTCACGAGCAAATCACGCTGCCATAGCAACTCCTTCGGCATACGATCCCAAAGTTTAAGGAAGAGTTCGTCGTGGCCAAGGGTTTGGGCGAGGAGCTTTTCGCTGTCGATCGCCATCAGTTCCTGCCATTGCTCGTAAGAGAAGTCGAGCCCGTCCCAATCAAGGTCCTCGTAATGCGGCATCCATCCCATAGGCGTCTCACGGGCGTGCCCCGCTCCCACCACCCGCTCGACAATCCAGGCAAGAACGCGCATGTTCTCGCCAAACCCGGGCCAGAGAAAGTGGCCATGCTCGTCTTTGCGAAACCAATTCACGTGAAACATTCGGGGCGGTTGAGATATGGTTTTGCCCATCTTCAGCCAGTGACGAAAATAGTCGCCCATGTGATAGCCACAAAAGGGAAGCATCGCAAACGGATCTCGGCGCATCGCCCCCACCTGGCCTTCCGCAGCGGCTGTCTGTTCGGAACCTACGGTCGCACCAAGGTAAACACCATGTTGCCAATTGAAGCTTTGAAAGACGAGCGGGATGGTGGTCATACGACGACCACCAAAGATCATGGCACCCACTTCAACTCCTGCAGGGTCTTCCCAAGCATCGTCGATGATCGGACAGTTGCGCGCCGGCGCTGTGAAACGAGCATTGGGATGACTCGAGGGAATCGCCTTACCACTTTCGTCGGTGGCTCCAGGGATCCAATCGTTGCCCTTCCAGTCGATGAGATGCTCGGGAATATCTGAGGTCATTCCTTCCCACCAAATATCACCATCATCGGTGAGCGCAACATTGGTGAAAATCGTGTCTCGGGCGCAACAGGCCATCGCGACAGGATTCGTATCGGCGCCAGTTCCGGGGGCCACGCCAAAAAAACCGGCTTCCGGATTGATCGCACGCAGTTTCTTGCCATCATTATCCGGCTTGATCCACGCAATGTCGTCCCCCACGCAAGTAACCTCCCAACCCTGATCAGAAAATGCTTTAGGGGGAACCATCATCGCGAAATTCGTCTTCCCGCAAGCACTCGGAAAAGCCGCCGTCACATACGTCTTCTCACCCTGCGGGTTCCTGACACCCAAGATCAGCATGTGCTCCGCCATCCAGTTCTCATTGCGCCCGATCGTGCTGGCAATCCGCAGCGCAAAACACTTTTTCCCAAGCAGCGCATTACCACCATACCCCGAACCAAAACTGAGGATGGTCTTCTCTTCCGGAAAATGGGCGATGTAGGTATTCTCTGGATTGCACGGCCAGGCGACGTCATCTTCCGGACTCTCAATCGGGCATCCTACCGAATGCACGCAGCGGACGTACTCGCGACTGTCACCAAGAACATCCCAGATCTTCGGCGTCACCCGCGTCATGAGCCGCATATTCACGACAACATATGGGGAATCGGATAGTTCGATGCCGATCTTCGAAATAGGTGAACCGACAGGGCCCATGCTGAAGGGAATCACATACAGTGTCCTCCCTTTCATCGCCCCTTTGGAAAGCGCGTTGATCTTTGCTTTCATTTCCGCCGGCTGCATCCAGTTGTTGGTCGGGCCCGCGTCGTCTTCCGAAACAGAGCAAATAAACGTCCGACTCTCAACTCGCGCCACATCACGGGGATCGGAACGAAATAAAAAACTGTTAGGACGTTTCTCTTCGTTGAGACGAATGCAGTCTTCCCTCTCGACCATCATGTCGAATAGAGCCGCCGCCTCTTCTTCGGAACCGTCGACCCAGTGAACGCGATCCGGATTGAGAAGCTTGGCGATACGATTGACCCACCGGATCACGTCTTTGTTTGCGGTGGGCGGCTCGCTGCGAAGAGGATACTTGCAGGATGGGGCGACTGTTGGCGCTTCGCTTGAAGAGGGATTGCTCATGAACATAGATAGATTGGAGATTTTCAAAGGAACCGCGCTGCGGTGGACACGAGATCGGATCCCGCTTCGGACGATGGAGCATATACGACTCCGCTGAGACTTCAATCATTGCGAGGAGGATGCCAAGAATCCAAGTCCTGCTTGATTGCAGCAGCAGGATTCTCCCTGAGCGGACCAAAGAAACATTTTAGGCGCTTTTGAAGCCACCGGGAGAGACAATCGGGACCATGGCACGGTATCAAACCACCCAACCACTCTCCCGATATACCTCGCCCAAGGCACGCACCTGTGGCGCCCGACCCCTCCAGCAGAGAGCACAAAAAGAAAACTACCAAGAAGCTGTTTTCGCCACCCCCTCTCATGATAAATCGAACCCAAAGCACTCCAACTTTGTTAGATCGAGGTTGCGAACCGATGGTAAAGCATGAAATCGTCCGAAAAATGAACGACGCTCGTTCCACCACAGATCTGCTTGCTCAACTGCACCAGGAAATATTGAAAGCTCGAGGGCGAGTCTACGAAGTGGGTAAACCCACACCCTTGGAAAAAATCAGAGCAGAAGATGGAACCGATCTCTTCTTAAAAAGAGAAGACCTGTCCCCCATGCACGCCTACAAATGGCGGGGAGCCTACCACCGCATGGCTCAACTCGATCCGGAGAAAACTCGTGGCGTCGCGGCCGCCTCTGCCGGAAACCATGCCCAAGGCGTCGCGATCGCGGCAGCCAAATTCACAGGCGCCTTCGAAACCAAAATCTTTATGCCTCTCAATACGCCCCTCATGAAACAAGAAGCCGTTCAACGGCTCGGAGGAGATGCCGTCACGATCGAACTCGTCGGCGATCGCTATGATGATGCCGTCGACGCCGCCCGACACTGCGCCGCAAAGAACGACTACGCGCTCGTTCACGCTTTCGACGACCTCGCCGTCATGGGTGGACAGGGAACCATCGCCGACGAAATTGTGATGAGCGGGAAAGGCCCATTCGATGCTGCTTTTCTACAAATTGGCGGAGGCGGTATGGCTGCAGGAGTAGCTGCTTGGTTGAAATACTACTACCCAAATATCACAGTTTACGGAGTCGAAGGCAGCGGTCAGGCCTCAATGAAAGCCGCCGTTGAAGCAGGAAAACCCGTCCGCTTGCCCGATGTAGACGTGTTTTGCGACGGCACCGCAGTGGCCCTCGCCGGCGAAAACACGTTCCCCCTCTGTCGCGATCTCATTGACAAATTCCTCACCGTGACAAACGAGGAAGTATGTGCCGCAATGCAAATTCTCTGGGAGAAAAAGCGTGTCATTCCCGAGCCGGCGGGCGCCATGGGTCTTGCGGGTTGGGCCACACACCGAAATCAACTGCCGAATCACCAAAAAGTCATCATCATCATCTGCGGTGCCAACATGGACTTCGCCCAACTGCAAAGAGTCGTTCGTGCCGCCCGTATCGGATCTCACACCCGCCGCTATCTCCGCTTCAAGATCGAGGAAAAACCCGGAACCCTCTTTCATCTCCTCAGCGAACTCCGAACCAAGGCCAGCATCGTCGAGTTCCAATATGGAAAGACAGACTCCGCAACAGCACAACCCGTGATTGGGTTCGATTCGGCGGAGGAGTCTTTCCTCGAATTGGAAGCCACTTGGAAAAAACGGGGACTCCAGTTCGAGGACCTGACGGGAGAACCAGACATTGAATTTCGCGCGTTTCCCTTCGACTCTTCACTCCTCCGGAAACCCCTTTTCCTCCAAGTCGAATTTTCGGAGCGGGCAGGAGCTCTCGCCGATTTCTTGGGCAGCGCTTCAAAAATTTCTGACTTGGTTTTCTTCGATTACCAATATTCAGGTGAGCGGGTGGGGCGCGCCCTCATCGGCTTCGATTTCCCAAACTCGCCCGCCCGCGATCGCTTTCTCGACTTCACCGAAACCCGCCGGAACGCAACACGGTCATTCAGACCGCTCACTGATCGACAGATGGCCCGTGTCCTGGGACGGTAAATGCTTCACCAGCAAGACCCGCAAGAATAAATTGAGCGCTAAGAAAGGGATCTCCAGGGCCTCATTTCGGGCCTGCATCCTTGTTAAAGAGGCTCTTCACGCGTAAATCAACATTGCCCACTGCGACCAGCCAATCTACAAATATTCACCTGAAGCTATCTTCTTGAAAAGATCGCCCTTCGGCAGAAATTTGTCGCTCCTCCCATGAACCTGTATCCCGACTACATCAAAGAGATCCAAGAGCGAAAAGAGCAGGGCTTGCATCCTAAACCGATCGACGATGGCACCTTGTTGACCGAGATTATCTCGCACGTCGAAGACCCGCAAAACGAACACCGGGAGGATTCCCTTCACTTTCTCATTTACAATACACTCCCTGGCACGACAAGTGCCGCCGGAGTCAAGGCCCGCTTCCTTAAGAGAATTATTCTGGGCGACACAGTCGTCGATGAGATCCCCCCCTCATTCGCCTTCGAGTTGCTCTCTCATATGAAAGGAGGCCCATCCGTAGAGGTGCTTCTAGATCTCGCTCTCGGCTCTGATGGCGCAATTGCCCATAAAGCGGCCGACGTCCTCAAAACCCAGGTTTTTCTCTATGAAGCAGACACCGATCGCCTCGCCGCCGCCCTCCAGACCGGAAACGACATCGCTCGAGACATTCTTGAAAGCTACTCAAAGGCAGAGTTCTTTACCAAACTTCCAGACGTTCCGGAAAAAATCGATGTGATTACCTACATCGCCGCAGAAGGTGATATCTCCACAGATTTGCTCTCTCCAGGAAATCAGGCTCACTCCCGTTCAGATCGGGAACTCCACGGAAAATGCATGATCTCCGAGGCCGCTCAGTCTGAAATCCAGGCCCTCCAAAAAGCGCACCCAGACAAAAACGTTATGTTGATCGCCGAGAAAGGAACAATGGGTGTCGGTTCATCAAGAATGTCCGGCGTCAACAATGTCGCCCTGTGGACCGGCAAACAAGCCAGCCCATACGTTCCCTTCGTCAATATTGCGCCCATCGTCGCCGGATCCAACGGCATCTCCCCGATCTTTTTGACGACCGTTGGAGTGACCGGCGGAATCGGCATCGACCTAAAAAACTGGGTCAAAAAACTGGATAAAAAAGGGCAACCGGTCCTCGACGAAAACGGTGATCCTATACTTGAGGAAGCGTATTCGGTCGCAACTGGCACTACCCTCACGATCAACACAAAGACAAAGAAACTCTACAACGGCCAAGAAGAGCTCGTAGATATTTCCTCCGCCCTGACTCCACAAAAAGTCGAATTTATCAAAGCCGGAGGATCTTACGCCATTGTCTTCGGCAAAAAGCTCCAAAGCTTCGCCGCTGCCACACTCGGAGTCGAACAACAAGCAGTCTTTGCACCCTCAAAGGAAATCTCTCACGAAGGACAAGGCCTCACCGCGGTGGAAAAAATCTTCAACAAGAACGCCGTCGGAGTCGCTGATGGCACCATCCTGTACGCCGGGTCTGATGTCCGGGTAAAGGTCAATATTGTCGGTTCGCAGGACACGACTGGCTTGATGACATCTCAAGAGCTCGAGTCCATGGCAGCCACCGTGATTTCCCCGACCGTTGATGGCGCATATCAATCCGGCTGTCATACCGCCTCCGTGTGGGACAAGAAGGCGCAAGCCAACATTCCAAAACTGATGAAGTTCATGCATCAGTTCGGACTCATTACCGCACGCGATCCCGAGGGGGTTTATCACTCGATGACAGATGTCATCCATAAAGTCCTGAACGATCTCACCGTGGACGAGTGGGCCATTATCATCGGCGGCGATTCCCATACCCGTATGTCCAAAGGGGTTGCTTTCGGAGCGGATTCCGGAACGGTTGCCCTCGCTCTCGCGACAGGCGAAGCGACAATGCCTATTCCCGAGTCGGTCAAAGTGACCTTCAAAGGAGAACTCAAAGAACAAATGGACTTCCGCGACGTGGTCCATGCCACACAGGCGCAAATGCTCAAAGAGTTTGGAGAGAACGTTTTCCAAGGCCGTATCATAGAGGTTCACATTGGAACGCTACCCGCCGACCAAGCATTCACTTTCACCGACTGGACCGCAGAAATGAAGGCGAAGGCCTCCATCTGCATTTCCCAGGACGCCACCTTGATTGAATCTCTGGAGATCGCGAAAAGCCGGATTCAAATCATGATCGATAAGGGAATGGACAACGAAAAAGAAGTCCTAACGGGCCTTGTCAGAAAGGCCGACCAGCGTATCGCAGAAATCAATTCTGGAGAAAAGCCAGCCCTCACCCCGGATGCGAACGCCAAGTATTTCGCAGAGCACGTCGTCGATCTCGATGAAATTGTAGAACCGATGATCGCTGACCCCGACGTAAACAACGAAGACGTCTCAAAACGTTATACTCACGACACGATCCGACCCGTCTCCTATTACGAGGGAGAGAAAAAAGTCGACCTTGGCTTCGTCGGCTCCTGTATGGTCCATAAGGGAGATCTCAAAATCGTGTCCCAAATGCTTCGTAATTTGGAAAAGCAAAAAGGCAGAGTCGAGTTCAACGCTCCTCTTGTCGTCGCCGCTCCAACCTACAATATCATCGACGAGCTTAAGCAAGAAGGTGATTGGGAAATGCTTCAGAAGTATTCTGGCTTCGTCTTCGACGATGATGCCCCCAAAAACTCCGCTCGGGTGGAATACGAGAATATGATGTATCTCGAACGGCCTGGTTGCAATCTGTGCATGGGCAACCAGGAAAAAGCGGAAAAGGGCGACACAGTCATGGCCACCTCCACACGTCTTTTTCAAGGGCGTGTCGTCGAAGATTCAGAGCGTAAAAAGGGAGAGTCTCTTCTAGCATCGACCCCTGTCGTGGTCCTCTCCGCGATTCTTGGAAGAATTCCAAAAATAGATGAATACAAAGCCGCAGTCGAAGGAATCAACCTCACGAAATTTTCTCCTCCAATGGAAAAGCTCGCAAGCGGCTTCGAATAGTAATCTGCATCTTACGGCTTCTCGTGTCTTCAAAATTGCCGCACGGCAATCCTGCAAGATGCCCAATCAATTCAACTTCCACGCCCGCCTGCATCTCACCGATGAAGAAATGCCGGGAACGCGCCACTGTATCGCATCGTCAATTGGTCTTCCGAAGTCGGATGGGGCCGGAAAAACAGTTTCTCTTGACCGGTTTCCCCCCCTGGCAGATGTCAATCTCGCCCCTATCCCTCAGCGCTAGCGCCGCTTGGCGAGTCGCTTCCAAATGATGCCGCCAGTCCTGCGGGTAAGCGACTCGCGCGGCTTCGCTCGGACAAATCGTTTTTCCCGCGCCGCGCTTCGCGAGAAGGACACGAATGGCGTTCACGAGAGCATTGTCAGGTTCTCTCATCGTCGCCGAGAATTTGGTTCGCCGTCCGAACCCCAGACAGGATCGCTCCCTCGATGGAACCGGTCGTGGTCGAATCCCCACAACAAAAGATCGAACCGTATCGCGGAGGCGTGGCTTGATTACCGGGGGGGCCATTTGGAAGGGCCTTTCTGATATGCTCGCATCGGAGAAACCTCCACGCTTGCGCCTCCTTTCCAAACCACCCCTCAAGCTCCTCTTGAACCTCTGCGGCCAAAGTCTCATGGCCACCGTGGTCCCCGAGAACCGACACGGAAACAAGTGCCTCCTCACCTTCCGCATATTCGGGTGCGATCACCGAAGGAACCGAAACACTGTTGATCTTCCCTGGCCGATCGCCCTTGAGCGCGATAAGGGGCGACTTCCAAGGGGCTTGTGGAGCGGCAAAGTAAAGGCAACTCGTGCTGTTCCAACGCGACTGAGAGACCCCGGAAATCCATTTCGCAGCGGTTTCACCATCAGTTGCAACAACAATACATTCACAGGAAATCGCACCCCCCTCTGTCTCAACCCGCCCTTTGGAAACAGCGGTAACAGAAGTGTCCAAGCGGATCGACTCCACAGGAAGTCGCTTGGCCAGCTGATCAGGGATGGCCTGCATCCCTCTTGCCGGGAGAGTCGCCGAACCTAGCGAAAACATTTTGAAGGTGAATTCGAAAATGCGACTCGAGGTGACTAGCTCGTCCTCAAGAAAGATGCCGCCGTAAAAACCGCGAAAAAAATCATTAATCATGCGATCAGAGAATCCAAACTGAAGAAGATAATCACTCGTCTTCCGATCGGGAGTGGCCCAGATTTCTTCGACTGTCTTTCGAAGAAGATAACCGCGAAGCTTTGCCACCAGGAGCTTGTCAAATAGAGTCCCAATTGGCTGAACAGCCGAGGAGATAAGCTTCGACGGACACCGGAATACATCCATGATAGGACGCAGTTTTCCCCGCTTCCATACCAGGGCGCCCGGCCGGAACGGACGAAGGTCAAGTTCGTCATGATCGAGAAAAATTCCCGCCTCGGGATAGGCATCGAGATACACCTGAAATCCACGATCGAGGAGAAAGCCGTCAAGCTTGTCAGTCCTTACGCGCCCCCCAATGCCATCTGATGCCTCCACAATGAGGATCCTTCTCCCCGCCTCATGGAGCCGAACCGCACAGCTGAGTCCCGCAAGCCCCGCTCCAATAATAACTACTTCTGGTTGGCTGACCATACCTTGGATTGAAAGATCTGTTGGTGCCGACCGATACAGCGCCACCTCTCCGAAGTCTCAGCTTGCGGCAACCGAAATTTCATCCTTGGAAAACACATGCAGCGAACCAGGACACTCGTTCCGAATCGTCCAATCAGGATAGCACAACAGCACTTCAAATAATATCTCACGATCAGGGCACCTTCTTCCTGTTCCGAGCCTTTTCCAAGAAATCTCATTCTCGTAAACCAAATGGTGCTATTGATAACAACCACTCTCTTCGCACTGTCCTGGATAGACACAAGCAATGGCAGGAAGAATATCAAAATCTCACGCCGAAAACGCAAGGCCAATCATGTCGCATCAACCATTAGCTCTCCTCTTACTTTTTACCGCGCTCGGGATCACGTCAATCGCCGCAACCCCCATTGAGCTATCTGCCGACTACACTCGCATTGCCCCTTTTCCTCTTCAAAAATCTCAGATCGGGCTTTCCTATGTGGAGCGCTCAAATGAAACCTACGAGAACGTGTTCAAACTGCTGCGCGCCCGTCATGTTCGCAACAACGACAAGCGCCTCCGAAACACCTGGGTGGACTGGGACGAAAACGGAGACCCCATCTACGAAGCTAGTCCTCGCGTCAGTCAACTGCTCATCGAAGCAAGCCGGCAGAACACTCTGGGTGGGGCGAATCTCCAGGGCCCTGTTGAACACCCGGATTTGAATGCTTACCTTCTTGGCCCCCGAATTGCCAACCAGTGGAACTGGCAGAAATACAGCCGCGATTCGAGTCTCTACCATCAACACCTTCGAACGGATATCGACCGAACCGGTCGACTGGGCTTTCCCTTCGTCTTTGGTATCGGCCATGAATCAAACAACGACGCCAGCATCGAAACGATGGGCCTCGAGGAAGGTTGTCTCGATGGCATCGCGTTCATGGGTGATTTACCAACGTTTAGGGACCTGATCATCACCGGCAAAAAAAAAGCTGAGGGCGATATGATCCAAGCCCGACTCTTCTTCCGCTGGTATCAGAAGACACTCGACGAAATGATCGCTCACTACGGCTCGCGTGATGCTTTCCTCGTCGCCGCTGCCCAACCTCATACGAATGCGAATGCGATCACGGTCTATTTCAAAACGCTCTTCGATCTCATCAACCTACACTCTCAAGACTACATACCCGACTACATCGGTTCTCATGCCCGCTGGAATATCCCGGGTCAAAACCGCTTTTTCAAAACGATCGTCGAGCCGAGTCGTGAGCTTTTTGCCAAAGCCGAACCATGGCAGGTCGTGCCCCTCATGTGCAACGAATTCGGGGCCCACGACTATCGGAAGGAATACAACGGGACACTCCGTGGAACGGTCAGCCTACTCAACAACCTCGAGCGCCTTCTTAAGTCGCCGGACGTGGCCTACGTCAACTTCATCTACAATCGATACTTTGAGGAGCAAAGCGGGCGGCAATTGCACCCCGCTTTCCACGCTTTCCGCTTTTACCAGGATATGCCTCAGAGTCGCACCCAACTTACCGGTTCCAAACCAAAAGACCTCCATGTGCTTTCCTCCCGCGCCCACGGCAGCAGACAGGACGCCATGCTCTGGCGGGACGAGTCAGGCGAAGGAACACACACAATTAATTTCACCTTTGCGAATGCCAGCGATACCTGGAAGAAGGCCAAAGTCAGTCTCTACCTTTTGTCCGCCCACGACCCGGGAGATGCAATGAGTTCACCACGGCGTTCCCAGGACTACGGCTTCGCCCGATACTTGGTGAAGGGCTATCCCAAAATCATCCACGGTCGAGAGTATTGCGAACACTACACCTTCGCCGATATTGAAATGCCCCCCTGCTCGGTGGCTCTGCTAAGAATGGAACGACTTGACCAAAATGGCGTTCCCGTTCCCGACAAACACCTCCATCGAACAGAGCCTGCCGATGCCTCATATCTCAAGACATGGCAATGGACCGCCCGCAACCAGTCTGGAAAAGTCGATCCTTCTTGGGGATTTTTCGATCATCGAAACTGGACCTTGTTCGCCGGTATCCACTCCCTCGCCGGTTCCGCAGGTTCAGCTCCTGCGCCTTATCGTCAAGAACCCGACCCTCCCTTCGTCAAACGCGGCCTCACAGGCGTCGAATTCCGGAATGAGCGGCCTCGGATTCACTTCACCATCGAACGAGAGTCCAACTTAAAAAGCAAAGGCGTTCGGATGAGAAACGCCTTCAGCGGAATCCGAATCGATTTCTACAACGGCCGCACTGGCGAATACGACGCGGCCATCACGTGGGCAGACCAATACAGTCCGTCCGCCGACGCCTACCAGCAAGACCACTTTCCTTGGGGTTATGGCGGCAGCGACCCGGAAGTGGTGCCACAGGAGCTGCGAACGGGCTTGAAGATGGACGGCTCAGTCGCAACAATCCATCTCGACCGTGAATATCAGCGACTCACCGGCAACACAGATGGCTCGGATTTTATTGCCGGCGGGCGTCGCATCATTGTCTCCGCATGGGTGGAGAATGTGAAAGATGCCCTGGTCATTCGTTTGGGCAAGGACGAGCGGAGAAAAGATAAAATTGTGAAGAGACTCCCCGACTGAGCGGCAGATCAACCTTCACCTCCTCAATCTCGTCTCTGCCTTTCCTGCTCAGTCTTCGCCACAGCGCGGACAACGGTCTTGCCTAGTGGACGAACACCTTGCAAAGAAGACCGATGTCACAAGCGTTGTTATTGAAAACGAGAAATCACTCCACTTTGAGCCATCTCAGGCGGTCTTATTCGGAAAGAAGAGGGGCCGGTAATGCGTTATCGCCTGGGTAGAGGTCATTTGCCTTGTAATCCATGCTGCTATGAATCGTCGTCGATTTCTCCGTTCGTCTTCCTTGGCCTTGTCGCTGCCGCTACTGGAATCCTCCCGGCCGCTTCAGGCGGCCACGTCGGCCACTCCCCAAGTCAAGCGCCTGGTCACCGTCGGTACGTACCTCGGCTTCCACACGCCGAGCTGGTTTCCCAAGCAAACGGGCACGGATTACGAGATGTCGCCCGTGCTGGCACCGTTGCAGGATCTGCGTCCGGAATTTTCACTTTTCTCCGGTCTCGACCATCGCGCCCCCCACGGTCACAAGAATTGGAGTAATTTTCTGACTGGGAAGGGCGGTCTCGGAGTTTCGATGGACCAAATCGTGGCCCGTCAGATCGGCGGTCACTCGCGCTTTGCCTCGCTCCAAGTGACTTGCGGCTCTCCCGGGAACGGACAGATGAGCTTCACTAAGGAAGGGATCGCCTTGCCCGCGATTGGACGTCCCAGCGTCCTTTACGGTAAACTGTTCAGCTCTGACTCCGACAAGGCACGCATGGATTACATCCTCGAAAGCAATGGCAGCGCGCTCGACCTCATCCTCGACGAGGCGCGGGCCCTCAAAAAGCAGGTCAGCGCCCGCGACGCAGAAAAGCTGGACGAATACTTCAGCTCGGTCCGCGCCGTCGAAGAAAAGGTGCAGAAACAGCGCCAATGGCTCGAGGTGCCGACTCCTGAGGTGAACTTTAAAATCCCGGACTACGATCCAGTCGCGCCGGACCTGTCCATCGAGTGCGAGGCGATCATGTATGACCTCATAGCCTTGGCACTAGAGACCGATTCCACCCGCGTTATCTCTTTGATGGTGCCCGGAGCCGGCCAGGTCTTCACCCTCGACGGCGAAAAACTCAGCGCCGGTTATCACGGGCTTTCTCACCACGGGAACGATCCCGCCAAGATCGGAGATTTCAACCGCGTCGGGAAGGCTCACGTGGAAGCCTTCGGCCAATTCCTCCGTCGCCTCAGTGACAAGAAAGACGCCGAGGATCGCCCTCTGCTTGATACGACCGCGGTTCTCTACGGGTCCGGCATGGGCAATGCCAACACTCACAACAACCACAATCTGCCTATTCTCGTCGCAGGTGGCGGCTACCGACACGGAGCGCATCATGCGATCGACCGCGAGAACGAGACCAGCACCACTCCACTGCTCGGCGATCTTTTCCTCACCATTATGGAATCAATGGGAGTGGAGCAGGATCAGTTCGTTAAGGCGTCGCGGAATATGAATGACTACTTGATGTAGGTTGCCGGCTCGACCCAGCACCCCACCGGATGAAAGGTTTTTTCTGTCTTCTCACATTATTATACTGCGTCGCCACCTCCCCCGCCAAGGTGAGCGAACTTCCCGATCACGTCGATGCCTTCCTCGTGAATTATTGCCTCGATTGTCACGATGAACTCTCTGAAAAAGGCGGCATCAACCTGGACTTCCTAGAGATCGACTGGAACGACCCTCATTCCACGGTGCGATGGGGCAAGGCCTTGGACATGATCGAAGGCGGCGACATGCCTCCGGAGAAAAAGAAGCAGCCCAGCAAAAAGGAAGTCCGCGAGATGGTCACATGGCTTGGCGATCGGCTGCTCGAAAACGACAGACCAGGCGGCACCGTGATCCGCCGCCTCAGCAAGGAGGAATACGAAAATGCGGTCAGCGACCTGCTTAATATTTCCTTCTCCGTGCCCTCCGGGTTTCCAAAGGATCACGCTCCTCACGGCTTCGACAACCATGGTGATGATCTGGTCCTCTCGCCGCCGTTGATGGCGCAATATCTTGAGATCGCCACCGTCGCAGCCGATCGGGTCCTGCCTCCAGCCACCGGGCAACGCCGCATCCCGAAAACAACCACCAACTTCGAACCAGGAGACTTCACCTTGAATTTCACCACCGGGCATGAGGTCGACAGTGTGCTGCGGATGGTCTCCTCCAGCACACCGCTGGCCCGCGGATCGGTATGGCCCAACCGCTTCGAGGCTAAAGTCGCCGGGATCTACCGAGTCAAAATCGACCTCTCCTACTACCGTCCGATCGAAGGCCATAAGCCCAAAGTCCACCTGCTCTCGCATCGTTCCGATGGCAACACCTTCGAGCGCGCAAATCGACTTCCCAAGCTGGCAGAGTTTATGGTGACCGCGGAAACACCCTCCACCTTTGTCGCCAACGTTGAGTTGCAGCGCGGCGAGACCATCGTGATCCATTACGAGAACGCTCCCCTCAGCAGCGACCAGGACAAAGATCGCTCTGTTCACATCAATCGAGTTGCTGGCCAACTCATCGACCTGTGGCATGACGATCCTGAGCTCGGCGCCGCTTGGGTCAAGGCTGGCTTTCAACGCAGCGATCGTGGCTGGAACTGGCTCGAACGTATCGAAGCCGTTCGCGCAGAAGGTGGCCTGGACGTCGAGGGTTTCAATCCCGAAGCACCCGAGGTGAAAAAGATTGCCGAAGACTGGGCGCGACAGCCGGTCAATCTCGTGGAAACCATGTGCTGCTACCTCTTCGAAAAGGGTCCCGGCATTGACATCCATCGAATGGAGGTCACCGGTCCGTTACCCTCCAACCGCAAAAAAGTCGAAGTGCCTGCCACCGAATTTTCCTCAATGGACTTCACCGGCAACCTGACTGACGAACAACGCTACCGTCTCGTTTCCTCCCGTGGCACAGTCGCCGGCAGCGCGGTGTGGCCATCACGCTTCGAAGCGAAGATCAGCGGCATCTACCACGTTCGATTTGATGCAACCGCCTTCGCCGATGAAAAAGGACTGTTTGACACCGTGGACGACGCCTACGAGATCGAACTCTACGCCCGTCAAAGTGGCGGCTGAGTGCAATTGCTGTGGCCGAGCGCGTAGCCTCAGAGCGCGGAGAACCAGTCGGCGTATCGATCGGGTACGAG
>JBCDBW010000001.1:0-106242 GCA_039182965.1 Verrucomicrobiota bacterium | reverse complement strand
CGCGCCCAACAGCAAATGTCAGAAGTTAGACTCAATACAGACAAATATCTCGCGAACCTCCAAAGCCTCATTTCAAAGAAGAAAGCAAACGTTCAGGAGCTCGACGAATTCTTCAAATCGTCGCGGAAAGTCCTCAATATTCATCAGGAGATCATGAGGCTTCAGGAAAATCAGCCGCCGCCAAAACCATCCCCAACAATACAGCCCTGATTCTTCATACTATAGCGATCGGCGCTTCCAATCTTGGAATTCTCGGGTAACTTAGTAGTCGGCTCGGACCCGACTTGGTCTTCTGGTGCCGCCCCCCCCATCGCAAAATCCCAACTACTGGTGAGCGAAGAACGCTACGAAATAGTCAAGAAAATCGGTCAAGGGGGTATCGGCGCTGTCTATAAAGCCCGTGACATCCGACTGGATCGCGATGTGGCGATTAAGCGATTGCTTCATCTTGATGATAGCGCCCAAAATAAGGCCGCCACCGCTGACCTCAAAAGGGAAGCCTCAACACTCTCCGCCCTCTCCAATCCCCATATCGTCACGGTGTACGATGCCGACGAAGACGAGGACGGAGTCTTTGTAGTCATGGAGCTGATCAAGGGCAAAACCCTAGACAAAATCGTCCGGCATGCCGCGCTCCCATTTGACGACTTTGTCGCTATTGCCGAGCAAGCTCTCGACGGATTGATCGCCGCACACGATCACAATCTCTTGCACCGGGATATCAAACCAAAAAATATCATGGTTTCCTGGCATTCCACCGGGAAATTTCAGCTTAAAATTCTCGACTTCGGGCTCGCGAAATTCAGCGTCACGCCAAGCCTTCAAACGCTCGATCAAAACGAGAATATTCTCGGGTCCGTCCACTACATGGCGCCAGAGCAATTCGAACGCCGCCCTCTTGATGTCCGCGTCGACCTCTACTCGCTCGGCTGTGTCCTTTATTTTTCGCTCGCCCAAGACTATGCCTTCAGGGGCGATACGCCTCCAGCGATCATGAACAGCCACCTCAACCATGTCGTCACTCCGCTTCACCAAATCCGTCCTGACGTGCCACAAGCATACGCAGACTGGGTAATGCGCCTAATTAGCCGCGATCCTGAGGATCGCCCCGCTACGGCGCTCGCTGCTCTCGAAGAATTCAGAGGCCTCAAAGACCGTCCGAGTATTCCCCCTCCCGAGGCCAACTCAAGTCATCCCGCCACGGTAACTCGAATCCTCCCCGCTGAAGACTTTGATACAACTGGCCAGCGCGCCGTGACCGCCCCGCTCAACACGGCCCGTCTCAAAACAGGGCACCTTCCGACAGACACGAAGCGTTTTCAGGCGGGAGCCACCCCATCAAGCGCTCTGCACCAGACCTCCCACACTCGAAGTGCCTCGCCAGCCCGATCTCAAATCGTAAAACAAGCCGCTCTCATCACCGCCGGTATCGTTGTCCTACTGGGCGGAGCGGCGGCCCTGATCAATGCGGCGTCTTCCTCGGGTTCTTCACCCCAACCAAAGGCAAAGTCCTCCGTTGATCCCGCAACCCACAAAAAGAAAAAAACAACTCCGACTTCTGTGGGCAAGTCCCAGAATGATGAGCCGAAACCGGACATCCCCGTCCTTCCGCTGCTCCCGAAACAATCCAACTTGGTGGGCCACTACATTGCAGGATTTGAGTGCTACACCGACAAAGGGAAAACGATTTCGGAAAACGGCGACCTTATCCGATTGTGGGGTGACCTCTCTCCGAATGCGGGCAGCAACAACTTCTACCGCCCCGCGCCAGATGAAAATCGGTCTCCGGTCCTGACTTCCGCCAGTGGCAACGGCCTGAAGGAAACTGTTCCCGTCCTCAATTTCGACGCTGGCGACCTCCTCGCTATGACGGCTTCCGGCTTGGCCGGAGCTGATCCCACACAAGGTTCTTTCAGCAACGGCAATTTCTCTTTCCTCATCGTTTACCGGACCTACGAAGATCGTCCCCGAGACCGGCTGATGGCGATGGACTCGACTCAACGTCAAGGGCTATTTCGCATCGAGGAAACTCAAGACTTCCGCCGGGCGTTCTGGCCGGCTTCACCAAAAAACCAGAATACTGCGAAACTTGATATCGACCTGTCGACTTTTGTCATCCTCTGCTATTCATGCAATCCAAATGACGAATCCCATCGGCTCCGAATCCGCACACCCGACGGCGAGCTCCGTGGCACAGGAGATCGGACCCTAACACTACTTCCATATGAGTTCGAACGCTTCAAGCTCGGTGGTTTCTTGGGAACCAAGCAAGTCGAAGGAAACGCAAACCTATTCGCGGGTCTCATTGCGGAACTTTTGATCTACGACACCACGCTCTCAATGTCTGATTGCAACAAAATCGAGTCATACCTCCTGGAGAAATACTTTGAGAAGCGATAGGATAATATTGCATATCGAAGTTACCACGCACTAATCTTGCTCCACGCAAGATAGAGGCCGATCACCGTGAAACAGAGGAAAGAAAGCCAAAGCATCGCATCCCAAAGGCCGCCTCCCAGTAGCCGTTTGTCTGTTCGGCGATACCGGTAATACAACGCCGCAAAACCCAAAAGTGGAAGGAGCAACGCCTGCATCACCCCCGAAACTTTGACAAGCTCCCCCGGCCTGGGAATCAGAATGTAAATGACGACGCATAAGGTCGGGAAAATGATGCTAAATAGCTTGATGCCTTGACGCCGCCGAGAGGGAGTCATCTTTACCACTCCAAATACGTCTCCGACATCAGTCATTAGGCGGGCCTTTTGGGCATTCGCGACAAAAAAGGTCGAGAACAAAACTGCAAAAGCGCCAATAAGAAATACGAGCTGCGCCGCTCGCCCAAATACCGGCTCATACATGACGGCTAATGTGCGAATCATTTCCGTTCCTTCCGCGCGTAATCCCGTCCTGCCCAAGATTGCGGCCCCCAAAAGGTAAAAAGATACCGTGCTGAACGTGTAAATGACCATCGAGCACCAAGCATCCCACTTCAATACTCGCAGCCATCCCCGCGCTCGCCGCAGCCATGCCTCCCCGCCGTCACGTGGCCCTATCCATGCACCATAGCCTTTTTCTAAACACCAATATGGATATCCCACCAACTCCGCAGCACCCACCCCAATAATTCCAAAGGCCGCCAGAGCCGTACCCAAGGCAGCTCCGCTCATCGCCCCCTCATCCATCGGCAACTGAAAACTCAATCCTGATCGAATCTCCGCCCATGAAACTGCCCACGCATCGTAACTCTGTAAAGCAATCAAATTGCCGATGGTCACCAAAGTAAACGCGCCGACTAACACGGTGCAAAACGTTTCAATGAAGCGAAATCCGCCCCGCACCAGCAAGACAATGGTCACCAACCCAATGATCCCTGCCCACCACTTGTCGTCGGCGGTCGCCGGCAACAATGAAACGCGGTCAATCGCCGCCTGTGCCGCCTCGCGTGTCTCCTCAAGATTCGTCACGTCGCCGTCTGCTTCCGCTTCCTCCAGTTCCGCAATTTTCGCTTCAAGCTGAACTTTCTCTCCTACCGTTTCGTTGTATGCCCGACCCTCGGCCGTCAAAGGAACGCTGATAGACATCGCTTGCCCCACACCCCCCACAATCCCTCCGAGTTGCGCAAGCCCCGTTAAAAACATCACCAACCAAAACACAACAAAGAGGTTCGCCCTTAAACGACGCCCACCCAATGAAATCGCCGCCACCGGAGGAATCGCATTCAGCGCACGAAGCGTCGTCTCACCCGAACTGATCGCATACTTAGCCAATTCAATCTGGGTGAATACCTTGATAACGCACCCAAGAATAATCAGCCAAAGCAGCACAAATCCAGCCTCCGCACCCGCTGCGGTCGTCGCAATCAGCTCGCCCGAACCAACAATCGACCCCGCTAAAATCAGTCCCGGTCCCAGCTTCCGAAGAATCCCAGGGATGGTCGTTGGAGGCTCCTGGATCGCCTGGTCGCTTCCGATCCCAACCGCCCGCTTTTCTTCTCCGCTCATCGCGAATGTTGCCCCCGGTTCGCAGTGCGTACACCGCTCCGCATCCGCCATTCAAGCAACCGCTCGATCAGTCCTCGCTTCACTTCGTCGTGGGACACGTCCCCCCAAAGGTTTCGCCTTTCTCCCGGGTCCTCCTGCAAATCAAAAAGCTGTCCGTCCGCTTCATCGAGCAGGTGCACGAGTTTCCAACGCTCCGTCCGAACCATCGTCATCCAGGATGCATACCCAAAGTTTCCGTCCCTCGCCTGCTCGGCGTAGACGCAGTCCCGTCCTTGCCAGTCCAAATCGCCCCTCAACGCCCCCAACAGGCTTTCCGCCTCCATCTCTTCTCCTACTTCCAAGCCTGCCAACTCCAGCACTGTCGGCCCAATATCCATCAATTGCACGAGATCACTCACCGTCTGACCACCCGCAAAACCGTCACCCCATACGATCATGGGCACCCGCGTAACCTGCTCGTAACAGGTCCACTTCTGACTATGTCCGTGATCGGTGAGACAATCACCATGATCAGAGGTGAAGACAATCACGGTGTTCTCCAAGTATCCCGTCTCTTCCAACGCCTTCATGATCTCGCCGACTTCATGATCGATCATTGTCACATTCGCCAAGTAGTGCCGCCGTTGCCTTAGGCGCGCGTCTCGCGTAGGCTCAAGCTGATGGACGACCGAGTCGTGATCGACCTCGCAGTTGTGACGCCGCATTTTCTGAAACGCCACCGGTTGCCCGGCCAAATCCTCAGGCGTCACCTCGTCCAACGGCACCTCCCGATGCACATACCGCTCCAAGTATGCAGGCAGTGGGTCATACGGTGGATGCGGTCCAGGAAATCCGACCTGCAAGAAAAGAGGCTCGGTTCGCGGATACTGTCGCAGCCACCAACTCGCCCGCTGCCCAACAAAAACGTCCGAATGCATATCTTCTGGCAAATCCCACGTGAACGCTCCCAGTGCATCTCGATAGTCCTCGCGCTCGCGATAGCTCTCCCGTTGTTGTTTCACCAAGCCGCGAGCTGCCAATGCCTTGTCCCATTCGTCAAAAAAATATCGACCCTCTAAGTAGCGATCCTTGTTTTCGACCACCTGCCGCTCGTGAAAGCCACACGGCGTCGTGAACGGCCAGGTATGCATTTTGCCGATATTGACACAATGATAGCCCCCCTCGTCGGCCAACCGCTCAACCCAACTTCGTGTCCAGCGATCCGCATTCTTCAATATCCCCGTCGTATGCGGATAAAATCCCGTAAACAGACTCGCCCGCGAAGGAGCACAGCTGGGAGCCGTGACGTGACACTGAGAGAACGAGATCCCTTCGCGCACCAGTCGGTCAAGATGCGGTGTGTCCACATGATCATAACCCAAGGCGGCAATGGTATCGTATCGCTGCTGGTCAGTGATGATAAAGACGATGTTGGGAAGGTCAGCAAACTG
Organism: Verrucomicrobiota bacterium; assembly: GCA_039182965.1. Taxonomy (GTDB): domain Bacteria; phylum Verrucomicrobiota; class Verrucomicrobiia; order Verrucomicrobiales; family DEV007; genus JBCDBW01. Next base: position 100,811 of record JBCDBW010000001.1, on the reverse strand, counting down.
TCTTTGGGAGCTTGTCACGCCTCCAGATCATCTGTGTAATTCTCAGCAATGCGAGTACGAAAATATCCCCTCCTCCTCGGCGCGTTGGTCTTCTTCGCGGTCACCCCAGATTCACCCGCTGCTGAAATCACCCATGGACCCATTCTCGGCCAGCCCGGACCACACCAAATGGCCGTCTGGGCACGCACCTCGGCGCCTGGGGACTTTCGTGTGCGGTATCAGGTCGCACCCGACGGACCAGAGCTGGTCTCCCCACCCGTCACTACGAAACTCGCCCATGACAATACCGCCTATATCCTCCTCTCAGAGCTCGAAGCTGACACCCTCTACAACTACCAGGTCTTCACCGAAACCGACGAAGGGCCGTCTGCGACCTTCCGGACCTTTCCCGATTCCGCACTCCTGGAAGATCCCGAGCTGAATCCACAGGGCCTTTTCAATTTCTCATTCGAGTTTGCTTGCGGAAACAATCAAAGCCCTGAACACGGACCGGGCCCCGCCCTCCTTACCTATGATGTCCTCAATGACCTCGTTCGTGATAACATCCTCTTCCAAATCCTCAATGGCGACTGGTTATACGAGGAGCTCCGCGATTATCCCCTCGCCGATTGGCAACGCACACAGGGAATTTCCCCCGAAGACGTTCCCTTTCTTCCATCCATCGCACCATCAATCGTCGGTGTCTGGGAAAACTATAAACTCTACTTGTCTCGCGCTCAGAATCTTGCCGAGTTTCATCGCTACGTTCCAGCGTTCTACACCATCGATGACCACGAGATCATCAACGACATTTATGGTCCCGCCACCCCGGGCTTTCGTAACCGACGTGCCGTTTTCAGAGATATCGGAGGGCAGGCATGGCAAGACTATCTCGCATGGGCCAACCCCGCCGAATATGAACGCCCCGCCCACTTTGGACTCGCTCAGCTCGAAGAAGGCTCCGATCTCCTCACAGACGAGAATGCCGACTTCACAAGTCTGCCACTCAACGAAATGACAACCACGCTCCACGTCCACTGGGAAGGTCCCAATGCCGGCGTAAAAGACCCGGAACCGGATGAGTCCGAAGCTAACCCGAATTTTAATGTATACGAAATCGTCGAGGTCATCAGTCCTACCCAGATGCGAATCTCGCCGCCTGCCGTCGCCACCAACAAGGCCCCATACTCAATCGGACGCCGACACTACGGGAAATTCCGGGTCGCCAATTGCGAATTCTACCTCCTAGACACCCGCTCGCACCGACATCTCCACGATTTCGAAAATCCCGATCGAGAAGACTTGTCCATGATCGGTGCCAAGCAATTCGATTGGCTGATCGAATCCATGTCGGAAAGCGACGCAGACTTCCACTTCGTCGTGTCATCCGTCAACTTCATGGTCCCCCACGTGGGAGCCGGCGGCGGCGGGGATTTTAACGAAGCGGCGGGCAAAAAAGACGATGCCTGGACCGTCTTCCTCCATGACCGAGAGCGTCTCATTGATTTCTGGGATTCACTGGGGACGCCCGTTTTTGTCCTCACCGGTGATCTCCACAACAGCTTCGCATGTAAAATCACCGAAAATGTCTACGAATTCGCCTCCGGCCCCCACAATTCCGTCAACCATCGCCCGGTTGAAGACGAGGGCAACCGGCCTGCCAATGGTTTCTTCCAATACGGACCACGCCCCTGCGAGATCCTCTGGTCCACATATGTGATGAGCGATATCCCACGAGAGAATCGAATTTATCCCCACTATTGCGTGGTCCAAATCCGAAACGTCTTTAACAACCCCATCGAGCGCGGTAATACCCGCCTCGTCGCGTTCCCCAAGCCTTATGTCATCTTTCAGTATCACGACGGTTTGACCGGAGAATTGGTTTTCGCCCACAGCGTCCACGCCCCTGAAGCTGTTCCTCCTGACTGAAGGTTCCTCACGACGAGTCACAAAGTCCGAATTCGATAAACATATCGCACCAGCCCAGACGCTTTTTCTTCTTCCCTCTCAATTCGACTGCCCAACACCCGCTCCAACATCTGTTGCTCCATCCGATAGACCGTCGGATACTTGGCCGCAAACCCCGCAATGGGGCTGTGGTATTCTACCATTCTCAATCCCCCGTCATTGTCAAAGTCACACTCCGACACGTAACCCTCCTTATCGCGAAGTTTGGATAAGGACACCGCCCGATCCGCCACCGAGCTGCCCTTCACTCTCTTGCCATAGGCATCTCCCTTCTTCTGAAAATACCCGAAAAGAAGCTTTTCCGCCGAATTGGGCCCATGCAAATGATCCGTCGCGCCCAAAATCTCCAATGAAAGCTCGTTGTCATACATTGGAAACAACGGCCGCGCTTTCTCCGTCAGTCGATATGCTTTCTCCGGCCTCCCCATTTCTTTCGGGCGACGCCAAGTATCCACATACCCCTTCTTCTCCAATTCGACACAATGCTGCTTCACTCCCATGTAGCTCATGCCCAGCGCTCCCGCCAATTCGTTGACTGACAGACCCGTCGAGCGCTTGAGTAGCTTGATGATTTCAATCCACTGAGGCTTGGCAATGTCGCTGATTGTCTTGAAAAACATAGTTAACTAACTAAAAATCAAATCGTTGATTATATTTAAATAAAAAAAGTAAACTATCAAAACATCCTAAGAACTGCCTCGCTGTCAATCGATTATCATCTTCGAATCAATCGGCCTTGCCCTCGCTCCGAGTCCACCCGACCAAAATCACCCCAGTTCTCCCCTTTCCCAAGCCTTTCCAAGCGCTTTTCCCATTTCCGCCCCAGTTTGACATCATCCCCACCCAGTTTAGACTCGTATCCTGATCCCGCTGTTCAACGAGAACGCCCCGGGTTTTATTATGCATTTGGTTCACGATCCCAGGGAGTTCATATCCCACGCACCCGGATACTGGGCCGACCGCCAAGTCTCCTCCTCTGACTGGAATTCTTCCGCTTGGCAGCTCCGCAATCGCATCACTTCTCTCGCCGGCTTGGAGGAGCATCTCACGCTCTCAGACGAGGAGCGTTCAGGCGTTCTCCTCTCAGGCAATAAGCTCGCAATGGCCATCACTCCTCATTTCATGAACCTGGTGCATCCTACCGATCCCGATTGCCCCATCCGACGCCAAATCGTGCCCCGCATCGAAGAGACGTGGGGGGCGGAATACGAAATGAGCGATCCCTGTGGAGAGGATTCGCATATGCCAGTCCCAGGCCTGGTCCATCGTTATCCCGATCGCGTCCTCTTCCTCGTCACGGATCGTTGCGCATCCTATTGCCGCTATTGCACGAGAAGCCGGGTCGTCAGCGGTGCGGGTGAACAAGATCTCGAAACCAATTTTGAAGCGGCTTTTCAATATCTTGAGCAACACACCGAAATCCGCGATGTCCTCCTCTCCGGCGGCGACCCGCTTCTCTTTAGCGACAGAAAACTCGAAAAAATTCTCGCCCGCCTTCACGGCATCAAACACATCGAGTTTCTCCGCATAGGCTCCCGCGTCCCCGTGTTTCTTCCACAGCGCATCACGCCGGAGCTCTGCGCCATGCTCCAGAAATACCACCCCCTTTGGGTGAGTGTTCATGTCAACCATCCCCGTGAACTCACCATCGAGGTCAAGGAAGCCCTCGAACGCCTCGCGAACCACGGGGTGCCCCTCGGAAACCAAAGTGTGCTCCTCCGCGGCGTAAACGACGATCTGGAAACAATGACCAATCTCGTCCATAAACTCATCCGCTGTCGCGTTCGCCCCTATTACCTTTATCAAATGGATCTCATCGAAGGCTCTTCCCATCTCCGCGCCCCGGTCAGCAAAGGCATTGAGATCATCGAGGGCCTCCGGGGGCACACGACCGGATATAGCATTCCCCAATTCGTGATAGACGCCCCAGGCGGCGGGGGCAAGGTTCCCGTTAATCCGGAATACGTACTCCAGCACGACGACGAGCGCGTGGTCATCCGCAATTTCGAGGGTAAGATTTTCGAATACCCCGAGCCTTCCGCTGTCGTCGAGCACACCCTCGAACCTGCCGCGCTTCTCTAACGTGCGCCCGCCCCAGAGCCCCATCCGCACTCCCAATGCCCGGTCTCGTCGTCAATCCTCGCGCCCGAATTTTCCACGGACACGATTGGGTGTATGCCAGCGAGATTAAAAAGACTTTCGGCGATCCCCAGCCAGGCGCGGTCATTTCGCTCAAAGACTTCCGCGATCGACCGCTCGGAAGCGCCATTTACAATCCAAAATCCCAGATAGTAGCCCGTCGCTTTTCCCGACGGCGGCAGGAATTGGATACCGATTTTTTCACCCGTCGCATCGAACGCGCCCTTGCCCACCGGCGCACGCTCGATCTCGCTCCGCCAGGCCACAGGCGCTTAGTCTGGAGTGAAAGTGACGGCCTCCCAGGTGTCATTATCGACCAATACGGCGAAGACATTGTTCTCCAAACAAATACTCTCGCCATGGATCAGCGCCGAAACTCAATCGTAGAGGCCATCGAGAACACGCTGCAGCCACGAACGATTGTCGAACGCAACGATTCTGCAATTCGGACACCCGAAGGTCTGGAGACCCGACAAGGAATTCTGCGTGGCCCCGCACCTGAAGTGTCCACCGCCAACCTCGGAGGCTTCTTCCAGATCGTCAACGTGCTGGGTGGCCAGAAAACGGGCGTCTATTTGGATCAATGGGACAACTACCACCACGTCGCAGCGCTTGCGAAGGACAGGCGCACACTCGATTGCTTCACCAATTCGGGAGGATTTGCGCTTGCCTGCTCGGCGGCGGGTGCCCGAGAGGTGACTGCGATCGATTCCAGCGAACCCTGCCTGGAAATCGCAAGGCAAAATGCCGTCTTGGGAGCCATGGAGATCAAGTGGATCAATGCGAACGTATTTGATCATCTCAAAGACGCAGCCTCCGGAGAGACGGCCTACGATCTGGTAATTCTCGACCCTCCTTCCTTCACTCGCCGGAAGGGCTCGCTGAAAGACGCTCTTCGCGGATACAAAGAGATCCACCTCCGCGCCCTTAAAATCCTCGAGATGGGTGGAATCCTCGCCACGTTCTCCTGTTCACACCACGTGAATCACGAAACATTCATGAACGTAATCCGCGATGCCGCCGTGGATGCCAAGCGGCAACTCCGCCTCGTTGCCACATTTTCCCAACGTTCCGATCACCCCGTCCTCGCCACCCTGCCTGAAACAGAGTATCTTCGGGGATTCGCTTTCGAAACGATCGGCGCATGGTAACCACGGCCCAGCAGTTCCAAATTCTCGCCCGCTACAACACTCGCACCCTCCTTTCCCGGCTCAGCGAGCTCATAAACCGCTCCCGCCTAATGACGGCTACCTTGGGGCTGTTCCTCGTCGGCTACCTGATCATCGGATACTTCCTCTTCGCCAAAGGCCTTGTCTTCATTCAAAGACTGCCCGCAGTTGGCACGATTCTCGGAGAACGAATCCTCTACATGATCTTCTTTTTCGTCTTCGTGATGCTCATCCTCTCAAACGCCGTCGTCCAGTTCGGTTCGCTATTCCGGAGCAAGGAAACCGACTGGCTGCTCACACTTCCCGTTGATCAACGGGTCGTCTTCGCGTGGAAGATCGTGGAGTCGCTCATCATTTCCAGTTGGGGCTTCATGTTCATCAGCACCCCGCTCCTCGTCGCCTACGGCAATTTGAATGATGTGACCTGGACGTTCTACGCCAAGGCATTCCTCCTCATGATTCCCTTCGTTGCCATCCCGGCAAATCTCGCCGCTTGGCTGACACTCGCTCTTGTCCGCTTCGCAAAACGTTCCTGGTGGCCCGCCGTCGTGGCCGCCGCAGTTGCCGGTGTGATCTGGTATTTCTACCAACACTTCCTTGCCGATCGCCAGCTGAAGGATATGGAGACCAACATCGTCTTCGCCCTGAACCAAGCCCTTCACCACACCCGCGTCACCATCCACCCTCTCATCCCCAGCACCTGGTGGACGGAAGCCCTCCTCGATACCGTAAAGAATCTCGCCGTCACCGCCCGCTTCAATGCCCTCTTGCTCGGCAGCAACGCCCTCATGGCCTCTCTCCTGACGTTCGCCGTCGCGGGCGCCGCCTACTCCAGCGTGAAATCCGTTGGCACTCGAAAACAGGCGGAGACCGTCTCTCGAAGGAGACAAAGATCTCTCCGCTCCCGAACCGTCGCGGCCCGTAAGCCACCACGAGTCTGGCAGCGTAGTTCGCGGGCACTCGTCACTAAGGACCTCCGCGGGTTTGCCCGTGACCCCGCCCAATGGATACAGGTTGCCGTCGTCTTTGGGTTGCTCCTTATCTACGTTCTGAATATCCGCAATATGGGATACGATCTCGATACGGCCTTTTGGACCAATGTCCTCACCTTCCTCAACCTCGCCGTTTGCTCGCTCGCGCTTTCGACACTCACCACCCGCTTCGTTTTTCCACAGTTCAGTCTCGATGGCCATCGCCTCTGGGTCGTGGGAATGGCTCCCTTTCCCCTAACAAAAGTTCTCTACCAAAAACTCTTCCTCAATGTCGCACTCACGGGCTCCGCCGTCGTCCTCCTGATGGCACTCGCCGGTTATATGCTGAATCTCCCCGCTCAACGCATCATTTTCTTTGTGCTCATGATTGCCCTCCTCAGTCTCGGCCTCAACGCCATCGCCGTCAGCTTCGGAGCCCTCTTCCCCAACCTCAAAGAAACCAATCCAGCCAAAATCGTCTCCGGATTCGGTGGTACCTTCTGCCTCATCACCAGCTTTCTCTACATCGTCTTCTACCTCGCTTCCCTCATCGGCATTTGCATGATGTCCGGCCTCGTCGATCTCAACCCCGCCGCCATTACAACCGTCGAAACCGATCCCGACGCCCTCCCTCCGCCCCATCCAGCACCCATCCCATGGCTCATCGCGCTCCCAACCGGCCTCGCTATCACTGCCGTCTTCAGCGGTATCCCGCTATTTTTTGCGGCAAGGCGGGTAAAAACACTGGAACTTTTAGGAAATTTGTAATATTAATAGATATTAACAATATCTCGATCCTTTCTCTGTGATGAATGCTGCTACCGATTTCTCGAACATCTCTGTCTCTAATGAAATGTTTTCCATCGACGATGACCACAGTTTGGAAGTCCCCGCTATGAACGAAGACTTCGATGAAAAAGTTCAACAAGCCCAAGAACAACTCCTCAAACTGCGTCATCAACAAGAGCAGGTGGAAAAACAAAAGGTCGAGCTCGAAGAACTCGGCGCTCAGCAGGACAAATTCACCGACGGTCGTGCCGCAATTTCCGAACGGCTCAATACCGCCATCGCCACCCTGGATCGAGAAGCGCAAGAGGCAGAACGGCGCGCCGAAGAGTTCCTCCAAACTAAGGAAAGCTTCGCTCGCCACCTAGATCGCATTTCACTGTTCAATCCGGAACAATGGGCCCGCACCGACCTCGGTGGAGAACTGACGCGCGCGTTGTCGACCATCGAGGACGCGGAGTGTGACTACAAAAACTCCATGAAACGCATCGGCGGACTTCTCGAACGAAACTCCGAATCTGCCTCCCTCTTGAGCGCTGCCAACGGTCCAATTGGATTCAAAGCATTCTTGCTTGGTGGCTTGGCGTTCACGCTACCCCTGATGGTTTTCTCACTCATCGCTCTCGTGCTCTACTTCCTCCTTGGCTAAGCGCTGGCGATTGCCATCGGCTCCCGCCGGCGTGGCCCATCTCGACAACTCCCTTCAGTCGCGACACCAATTTGTCCATGAATAAACGAATCCGTCGCCGAAAACGTCGCCCCGTGCCCAAGCCAGAAGAAGGTTCGCCCGTGGCCATAGAGCTCCCCCTTGATGGCAATGGTCCAGACAAAACCCTCTCCCTTAGCCAGGAAGCGGAGCACCTCGCACGTCAATCAACTCACATGAAGGAACAAATCGAGAAACTCGAGACACTCATCGTATCCACTCCCTTCAATCGCGCCCTCCATCGTATCAAAACTATCGATATCGTCCCTGCCGATATCGAAGACGACTTCATTAGCGCTCCTGTCGACCGCCTAAGCCGCTCCCGTCGCGTTCGCCTCCGCGAACTGCAGATTCGCAACGTGGCCGCCTTCGTCGCCCTCGTTGTCGGTCTGATTTTCCTCGCGGTCTGGTTGTCACGTTTCCTTTCTGGATAGAGATCTCCTCGACTGCCTCCCTAAAAAATCGTTTCCCTTCTCGCCACGGGTAGTTTCAAATACCCCATGCCTTCTTCCCAAGAACTCGATGTTCAATACGTCGCGAATCTCGCTCGCATTGAACTGTCAAAAAAGGAGATCGATGCATTCCAGGAACAACTGGGACGCATTCTGCAATACATGAAGCAACTCGACGAATACGACGTCTCCGGAATTGAACCAACCGCTCACGCCAACCCCGTCTACGATGTCGTTCGCCCTGACAAACCCGACGAGCCGCTCCCGCGAGATCTGGCACTGCGGAACGCCCCCAAAAAGACGGAGGACCAGTTCGTCGTTCCAAAAGTAGTTGAGTAAATCCGCCTCATGGAAGCACACACCTGGACCCTCTCCGAGCTGCAATCTCATCTCCGCGCCGGAGACCTGACCCCACGCGAGGCCGTTCAGACCCTCCTCGATCGCATCGAGACACTCGACTCCAAAGTTGGCGCCTATCTCTCCGTCGATGCCGAAACCGCTCTCGCCGAAGCTGACACCGCTGACACTTCACTCCCCCTCGGGGGGCTGCCGATTGGCATCAAGGACGTCATTAATGTCAAAGGCCAACCCTGCTCTTGCGCCTCGAAACTTCTCCACAATCACTACACCGCGCCCTACGACGCCACGGTCATCACAAATCTACGCAAGGCTGGAGCTATTCCCGTCGGCCGAATCAATATGGATGAGTTCGCGATGGGTTCTTCCACGGAAAACTCCGGCGTTCAAGCAACTCGCAACCCCTGGGATCTCGAACGCATCCCCGGCGGCTCCTCGGGTGGTTCGGCAGCTGCCGTGGCGGCCAATATCGCCTTCGCCGCACTTGGCTCCGACACCGGGGGTTCTATCCGTCAACCCGCTTCCCATTGCGGTATCGTCGGACTCAAACCCTCGTACGGCCGCGTCTCCCGCTACGGTCTCGTCGCCTTCGCGTCCTCTCTAGATCAAATCGGCCCAATGACCAAGACAAGCACCGACGCCGCGCTCCTGCTCAATGCCATCGCAGGTGGTGACAAGAACGATGCTACCTCCGTGGACGAACCTGTCCCCGACTACACCGCCGCCCTTGGTGATGATCTCAACGGCATCCGCCTCGGACTGCCCAAGGAATACTTCATCCATGGCATCGATCCACAGGTTGAATCCGCGGTCCATGCCGCCGTCAAAAATCTCGAAGCTCTCGGCGCCGACATTATCGAGGTTTCTCTTCCCCACTCCGAACCGGCAATCGCCGTCTACTACGTCGTCGCCACCGCCGAGGCCTCAGCCAATCTCGCCCGCTTCGATGGCGTCCGATACGGAAAGCGCGCCGATGAACCGGCGGATATCATTTCCCTCTACAAGAACACCCGAGAAGAAGGCTTCGGCACCGAGGTCAAACGCCGCATCATCCTCGGTACCTACGTCCTTAGCTCCGGCTACTACGACGACTACTACCTCCGCGCCCAGAAAGTCCGCACGCTCATTCGCCAGGATTTCACGGACGCGTTCGAAAAAGTCGACGCCCTCGTTGCGCCCACGAGCCCCACCCCCGCCTTCAAAATGGGCGAAAAAACCGATGACCCCCTTCAGATGTATCTCGCTGATATCTTCACGATCGCCGCAAACCTCGCCGGCATCTGCGGGCTCAGTCTCCCCTGCGGCCTCGCTAAGTCCGAAACCGGCACCCACCTCCCCATCGGCCTCCAACTCCTCGGCAAACCCTACGACGAATCAACCCTCCTCAAAATCGCTCACGCCTACGAACAAAACGTCGACTGGGCAAATGGCCAAACACCCGCCCTGTGCTGACTCTCGCAAGCGGCCCTCCCAATTTTCATCACGCTCAAGACTCACGTCTGAGATCTTCGGAGTATTGCTCCAGTCTTTCACCGCTCTTCCTCAATAGAAAGCTAAGGTCCGCCGCACGGTAACAAATTTGTCCTACCAAGGAATCAATGTCGGCTTCATCGCTAATGCCCTTTTCCAATGCGATCTGGATTGATTGCTTGACCGCTTCACGAAACGATTCGACAGGAGTTTCCGCGTCGACAATCCTGCGGGCGTTTTTGGTGCGTTGAAGGAATTCGATTAAATCGTCCTCGGAAGTCCCCAGTTCCGTCGCAAGTTCCTTGCTATCCAACTCACCATCCAGGGCTCTCTCCAAGAGTCGCGCGTCATCGGGCATAAGCCGATCGAAACGTTCGTTCATCCCTAGATGATCGTCGTAATTGTCGTAGCTGTAAAAAAACACCTCCGCAGCGAGGTAATTTTTGCGTTCCATTTTTGTGCCCTGGGTGCTCGATTATTCGGCCCAACTTTCCCGGTTCGCAATCCTATAAACGCGAAAAGTTCGAAGAATTCGCTGAACCAGCATCGTTCGACTGAGCCTGTGATTCCTCCACCCTTTTGTGATATCGATCGAATTTTTCAAGAAGACCAAGCTCATAGTATTCAATCCATGGTGTAGCATCAAAGTCGCGCTTCAATTCGTCCGCCCAGCGGTCGTTGAGGTGGTTGAGGAATCTCATCTCAGCACGCCAACATACTCGCTCGACCCGAATACGAACAGCCTTAGTGTGAGCAATATACTTCGAGTGGAGATGCCCATGGGTCGCTTCGTGAACGATGGTTGACGCTAGATCGCGTAATGACCATTCGGGATGCTCATCAAAATTCCAACGGCCGAAGTCCACATAACAGACTCTACCGGGTCGTCGATACATGCCGAGGGTCGGAAGCTCCGAGTTAACCACCCATTTGACTTCCCGTCTCACCCTGTTGAATCTCAAGGGGTCTCTTTTATGGATCAGATCTAAGGCTCGTTGTGTCTTAGTGAGGAAAAGGTCATCATCGGAATCGTCAAAATTTGAGTCTATGAGACGAATTCCGCGGTAGGTAGTACGCCGATTCCTGCTTACGCGGATAATAAAAGAAGGGTAACTAATGATTGCGAGTGGGTTGCGCAAAAATCGCCAAATAAAGAACCAAGCGTAATATTGCAGTCGTTTAGTCATCGCTTGTCGAACATCGAAGGCCTTGTCTCTGATATCGGGAGCGCGCCACCCGTATCGGGTTGAGATTCGTCGCAATCTCCCGAATCCGAGACGTGACCGGTAGCAGGTCGTACGACGTCACTTTTTTGTGCACGGAGGTCTCTACGATCAATAGAAGGATAATAGGTACGGGCAACTGCCGGAGTATCCACGATTAAACCGGTAGCTCCGAGGGCGCGCGACCGATCCCAATCTCTCGGATCGTCGCTTCCGTAAGTCCATGTTTCAATCCCCTCTTCTTTCGCCTGTTCGATTAGGTCCCGGCTGGCAAATATCACAGGCACGACAAGAAGGTCAGCCCCAACGCTCTTAAGCCGCTCGATGATCTCCTTCTTATGAAAAAGGTAGCGGAAACGATTGCCCTTGCCACTCCACGTAAAGGTGTAGCCTAATTTTAGTCCTTTGTCCTTGTAGTCCTCCAGAACCTCGTATTCCCCGAAAACAATAAGCTGGCCTTCTCGAAAGTAATCGTTGGCCTCAGGCTCGTTGATCCAATTTAGCAAATCCTTCCCGAGCCCCCTCTCCTTGACGTCGAGGATTAGCCCAGCTTTCACGCTCCTGAGGTCTTTGAGGAAGCCTTCATGGAAGGCTGTCCATGTTAGGATCCGCTCCGGGGGATCCACCGAGACCTCGAAGTTATGCAACGTTTTCAACGACAGTTCAGATAGCTTCCCTTCTCCGTTGGTTTTGAAATCTATCGTATCGTCGTGAAACAGAACCAGCTTTCCATCCTTGGTGCGGCGGAGATCGATTTCGATCCAATCGACGCGGGCATCGAGACCCTCTCGAATGGCTCGCCTCGTATTGCCAATCAAGCCTTGCGTCTTTCCTCCCGAGGATGGGTTCACATTTTCAAGCCCGGATCCGCGGTGCCCGATAATTGTTAAAAACCTAGTCTCTTTGGAAGACTGAGGTTTCCCGGTGCTCTTTATGTCAGCAAGCCCTTCATGCACGTTGTAGGGAATATTGAACTGGCTGATGAAGTAGGCCCCGAGACCAAGGAAAAGGATTATCACCACCACGAACCCAATCAGTAATTTACGTGAGGAGACTCTGCCAAATGGCTTCATTTTTCAAAGGTGACAATATGGCTGATCTCCCAATACGTGCCTGCGGAAGGCTGTCCGAGCAGTGTAGTCTTGCGCCTAAAGGTGGAACGGATGCCCGATTTTGGCGCGGCTAAGAAATCAACAGAGGGGCCCATCACACTCTCCGCCAAAACCAAACGATAGATCGGGCTCGCCGTCCACTAATACTCTATCACCGTTGCCACCGCCAAAAACTATGGCTCTCCTCCACGCCGGTGATGCCAATGAGGGCGGTCCGAGCCCCCACCTAACAGCGAACGCTAACACGACCGAGCTGGAGATTCCTGCATCCAAAGGAAAAGCTTCGGGAGGCTCGCAAAGGGATCTGGAAAGTTGACGACGATGGTACTGGTGCCACCCGACGGGATCGCCCGGTATTCAACCGTGCAGCCATTCGTGCCCAAACCTGAGAGCTTCAACCGGCTCTCTAGGTCTTGACTGACAAAAACTTCATAGCTGATCCCGCGCTCCCCTTGGAAGTAAAAGGTGAGATCTCCGCCCGTAAAATCCAGACCCGTCGTGTTGATGCCGGTTGGAACGATGGGAAATCCGGCCAGGGTTCCGAGTTGGAGGTGCTGGCAGGTGAACGCGCTCGTACGTCGCACCAGTAGCATTCCATCGATGAAGTTGGTCTTTACCTTGTTCCAGACGGCGTGTCCTTTGGTGGCGATGGCGTAGAGTTCATAGGTCACAGCAACCTCTTCGCACTGGACGGTGATATCGGTGGTCTGAGATAATTCAAGCGTCTCTTCACCAGTGCCATGCTCAATGAAAATAGGCGAGTCTACAGGCCGGTCGATCTCATCTGGATTGCCCCGCAAGCCACGCCAATAGTCCAGCATCGCCCTCGGCAGAGCCTCGCGCGGGTCAGGCTCATTGTTAAGAGCTAAGATAAGCGCCGTGATCGCCCCGGCAGAGGTCCCCCCGCGCGATATGGGTGGAGTCCAAGCCTTCATACAGAGACCGTCAGGACCAGATTGAGAAACCGGCCTTGGTGGCGTCATCAGCGGCCATGAAGCGAGGATCGGCGTACGAGAAAAGCAATTCGGGAGGTTGATCCCAAATCAATCGATAATTAATGGGCGCAGCGATGTATCCTCAGGAAGCGAAATCCACCGCCAAATCGACAATTAGTCTTTTCCTCCTCGCCGCAAGGGAGAAAAGATCCACATGAATGAGAATAACGCCCGGTAATGGGGCCGGAAGGACGATATGAGACTTTGCTCGATGCAAAAAGCCTTCGGCCACACCGGGTCAGTGCGAACCGCATCCTATTGAAAAGCCCTTAGGCGGTTCCGAAGCCCAGTCCATCCGCAGGAACTCTCCCAAAGACTACAGAGGCCTTCTGCCAACAACTCATGCCGGGGATGCACCGGATCGTTCCCAAGCCTAATAAACGAAAACCGCCCTCAGCCAGCAACAGACCAAGAGCGGTTCAAAAGACTAACAATCGATGGATCAGAATTCAGGAGCCCGAATCTGCGCCTTTGTGCCCGAGAATCTTTACGGTCCGGTTCAACTGATCAAACTCGATCGGCTTCTTGATCACCGTTACGGGGCCACTTGACAAAATCTTCGTCAAAATCTCACTGTCCGGGTATCCCGTGATAATAACGATAGGAAGGTCTGGATGCATTTCCTTGAGCTTCGCATAGAGCTCGTCACCAGCAATATCCGGCAATTTTAGATCGAGAAACACCAAGTCAAAGTCTTGTTTCTCGGCATGGCTGATCGCCTCCGCTCCAGTACCCACCACGATTCGTCCGAAACCGGCCTTTTTCAAAAACTGCTTAAATAAGGACTGGAGAGCCGGATCGTCATCAACTACCAAAACTGTTGGCTGCCCAGACTCTTCATTGCGCAACACATCCCGATCCAAAAGGCTGCGTTTGATTCGCCAGCGCCCCCCAATCTGAATCGCAGGAAGTTGTCCTCGCTGGACTAAATAATAAACGGTCGGCAAAGGAATGCGAAGATACTCCGCTGTTTCCTTTACGGTCATTAATTCTGGTGCTTCTTCGGCCATAACTCTAAACCCGATGTGGTTCCTATTTGTTTATGTGTTGGGGGGTGACTGCTTCCGGTATCAAGTTCTCTGCAGCTTTGATCGACAAGGAAGACCGCGGTCCAAAGGCCGAGAGGCATTCTGACGTGAGTTAAATACCATAAAAATTGATACTGAATGGAATGTTGATGAGTATATAGAAACGCTTTTGAACCTCTAAGCAAGCAAAATTAGCAAATTTTTCAGAATTGATTCTCGCTCTTAGGCAATTTCGAAAAAGTGAGAATTCCACGAGGCGCCACACAGTTCTCAATGGACGAAGCTGCTCCCAACCTTGTTCCTTTCCCCGTATGTGAAGAACAACACCTCCTACACGCCCTCTCAAGCAACTCAACCGATCCCAACATACAACAGTAATCGGTGCCCTTACCATTTTTCTTTGATTCTATGAAAAATCTCCTAAACTTTACAATCTAACGACCAAAGTGCGTTCATTGCCGGTCCGCCCTCTTTTCCTGCCCCTCAACCTCGTTCTACCCCATCGCAACCACAACCCTCCTGACCCACCACGCTCTTTTCCATCGCTTCGGTCGATTGCCAGAGCCAAGAAGCAATCCTTGTCGCGAAATCACCTCTCGCACCACAAAGAGTCGGAGCCCTCAAAGAGCGCCCAGAAGAACCATCCTTTCGATAAAGACCTCATCTTTTCATTTCAGTTCGAGCGCCACCGCATTCTTGCCAATCGCCTCGTCAGTACGGAAATCAAACGTGGCGTAGAACCTACGTGGCTCTCTATTCATTCGCGATCAATGAATCAGCCGATACACGAGTTGCCCACCTCCGCTAGAAATAGTTGGAAGAAGACAACGTTATTCCCATGGTCTATGACCCTAGCTCCGGGATCCACAGCTTCACAGCGGCGGAGAGCTACCAGAAATTTCTTCCGCGCGCGGAACTTCATACAGCTGTATACAAAAATTAGCGACCCAGCAGGCAAATACGAAAGCCATGAGGATCAGATCGACGCGGCAGTCTCGGCACTTGCCGATAAACTGATGGTATGAGTCATCGCCCATCGAAAAGCCAGTATCACGTTCGGTGTTGGCTACGTTTACTTAGCCTTCGGACTCCTCGCAGCACTTTCGCTCTTACTGGGAATCGGCTGGATCATGATCCGCATCCAAAATCGAGCCACGTCAGCGGCATATCGCGCTTTCCACTTCTCTCCAGTCAAAGTGCTACTCCGTTTCGGCGCTCCAAATGCCGGTGTGGCACGCCCGCGGAAGTGGACTTGGCCTCCATTCCGCGCTCCGAACCCTGAAGACGAAACCAGCACAAGCCCCATCGACATGGCCAGCACCGGCGACGATCAATGCCATGGGCACGTTGACGCGGCTCTGGACTCCAATCCCGGATCATCCCAAATCTACTTGCTCCACGTTGACTCTCGCCTGATGATCCAAGCGCCCTGCAGGCCGGCACCCACTGTTTAGACCGCTTCCCAAATAAATGTCCTATTTTCAAGCAATCCTCCTCGGTATTATTCAAGGACTAACTGAATTCCTGCCCGTGTCTTCCTCTGGCCACCTTGTCCTCGGCCAAGGCATCCTCGGAATCAAGCAGTCTGGCAACGAATTCGAACTCATGGTTCACATCGGCACTCTCTGCTCGGTCCTTATTTATTTCCGCCGCCAGCTCTTCAGTCTCTTCCTATCCCTTTTCGATGCTTCCCGAACTCGAGAACGAAAAATCATCCTCGGCCTCTTCATCGCCACCCTTCCCGTGGTGGTCGTCGCCCTGCTCTTCAACGATTACATTGAGGCTGCCTTCGAAAGTTCTCTCGTCGCATCCGCCATGCTTTGCGTCACCGGAGTTATCCTATTTATCCCATCATGGCTCAAGGTTAAGCTCCAAGACTCAAGCATTACGCCCAACCCACCGACCATCCTTCAATCGGTCGTGATGGGCTTCTTTCAAGCTCTCGCCATCCTTCCCGGTATCTCGCGATCGGGATCGACCATAACGGGAGGTTTGCTCGCGAAAGTCCACCCCGCCATGGCGGCCGAATTTTCCTTTCTCATGGCCATCCCTGCAATCTGCGGAGCCGCAGTCTTCAAGTTCAAAGACTTCAACGAATCGACAAACCTTGAGTGGGGCCCCTCCATCGCCGGAACCTTCGCCGCATTTTTGTTCGGCCTGATTGCCGTGTATCTTGTCCTCGCGACGATTCGACGGGGCAAGTTTCAGTATTTCGGATACTACTGTATTGCCGTAGGCCTGATCGGCGTTTTCTACTTTTCCCAAAACCCCTAATTGAGCGGAGTGCCACAGCCCCCCCTAAAGTCACGATCTTCCCATCTGCCCCGCAGAACGTTCCCACGTCTCTTCAGCCCGGCACAGTCCTTCGTTCTGTGGCTTGCGATCACCCTCGCTAGCCTGCCCATCACCTTTTCACCCGGCTCCGTCCAGGCGGCCGATTCAACGCCACTGTTCCTCGCCGACGGGTTCGATTTCCCAGTGGGAAAACCGGACGCTGCCGGATACTACCGGGCCCGGGGATACTATCCAAATGGTCACCTTGGAGAAGACTGGAATGGACGAGGCGGTGGCAATACAGACCTCGGCGATCCGGTATACTCCATCGGCCGGGGCGTCGTGGTGTACTCAGCCGACTACCAAATGCGTTGGGGTAACGTGGTCATAATTCGACACGCCTACCGAGAGGCCGACGGGAAGATTCGCTACATCGATTCACTCTACGGTCACCTTGACGAACGTTTCGTTGAACTTAACGACAAAGTGAAACGGGGAGAAAAAATCGGTACGATTGGAAATTGTCGCGGGATCTACCTCGCGCACCTTCACTTTGAGATTCGCAAAAACCTCCGCATTGGAATGAAACGCTCAAGCTACAGCGGCGACTATTCCAATTACCACAGCCCCACAAAGTTCATTCAAGACCGGCGAACACTTCGCACCGACTTCCGGAGGGTCCCCATACCGCTAAACACCTTCCAAACCTCAGAACCCGCCTATCCCGAGATTCCTAAGGTTTCCGTTCCATCCTCCAAAACGGACTCCGACTCAGGCCAACTGAAAGCCGATGTGGAACGGGTTCTCGAAAACTACCAGCCCGACGACGGCAAGGATGCCAACGACCTTTGGCAACGCCTCCGAGAAAAGCTTCAGGATGCTTCAGACGAAGAAGAGCCTTCCCAGACAACAAAGCCTCCTCCTTCGTCCGAAAGCTGATCGCTACCTCGCCCTTCCAAGCAGGTAATACTCAAAGCTGTCCACCAGCGCCAGCCAGCTTGCCTCAATCACGTTGTCCGATACGCCCACCGTCCCCCAGTCCTCATGCCCGTCGCTGCTGGTGACCAACACCCGTGTCCGTGCCGCCGTCCCGGTATGGCTGTCTATAATCCGCACCTTGTAATCGGTGAGCTGCACCTTCTCAATCATTGGATAAAATGGCAGCAACGCCCGACGAAGCGCACCGTCCAACGCATTGATCGGTCCGTCACCCTCTGCGACGGTGTATTCCCGCGTGCCGTTCACCGATAGCTTGACGGTCGCTTCACAAGTCTTGTAGTTCCCCCCGCGCAAACGAAAACTGGAGTGATATTCGAGCATTTCAAACAAGGGCTCATATCTGCCAATCGCCTTGCGAACGAGTAACTCAAAAGACGCATCCGCCGCTTCGAACTCGTATCCCTCTTTCTCTAAATCCTTCAAGTCTCCAAGAATCTGCTTCACTTCTGCGCTCCCCTTATCCAAAGGAAGCCCCAATTCCTCAGCCTTCAGCAACACGTTGCTCTGTCCCGACAACTCAGACACCAGGATATGTTGCGAGTTCCCCACCTCTCGCGGTTCAATATGCTCATAAGTGCGGGCCAGCTTCTGCACCGCATTCACATGCATTCCGCCTTTGTGGGAAAACGCCGTCCGCCCAACAAAAGGAGCCCTCTCGTTGTGTGCACAGTTCGCCACTTCATCCACAAAATGCGCTACCATCGTGAGCTGCGGTAGATCGTTCACGACGTCACGCCCCATCTTGAGCTGCAGGTTAGGAATCACCGAAGTGAGATTGCAATTCCCCGTCCGCTCCCCGTATCCGTTGATCGTCCCCTGCACCTGCACCGCACCGCACTCAACAGCTGACAGTGCGTTCGCAACGCCCAACCCGGAGTCGTCATGGGTATGAATCCCAAAGGGAATCGACAGTGTCTCGCCGACCCCCCTGCAAATTTTCTCCACTTCCGGCGGTAACGTGCCCCCGTTCGTGTCGCAGGGAACAACAATATCCGCCCCCCCTTCCTCAGCTGCTCGAAACGCAGAGAGCGCATACTCGGGATCGTCCTTGTAACCATCAAAGAAATGCTCGCCATCAAAAACGACTTCCCGCCCAGCCTCCTTCAAATACCGCACCGTCTCGCGAATCATCGCCAAATTCTCTTCCGGCGTGGTCCGCAACACTTCCGTGACATGAAGCTTCCAACACTTGCCGAAAATCGTTACGACCGGGGTCTTTGCCGCCAACAACAAAGCAACCTGCGGATCATCCTCAACACTCAGATCCGCACGACGCGTGCTCCCGAATGCCGCAATCTTGGTATGCTTCCACTCTCGCCGGCACGCTTCCTCAAAAAATTCGACGTCCTTCGGATTCGATCCCGGCCACCCACCCTCAATATAATCCACTCCGAATTCATCCAAACGCTCCGCAATCCGGATCTTGTCTGCCGAACTAAACGAAACACCCTCTCCCTGCGTGCCATCACGCAAGGTCGTATCGTAAATTCGAACCGTGGCTTCCTGGGTCGTGATACTCATGGTCGCTGGTAGATGAAAAATACAAAAAAAACCGTCGTGGCCGGTTCTCAGAAACGAATGATTAATCCAAAGACGAAAACATTAACCGGCCGCACGCGCTTGCTAGCCAATAATGCTTGTGAGAATAATGGTAATTCGTCTTTGCATCGGAACAATCTGATAGTAACCACGTTCAGGTAACCTGACAAAGAAAAACAATCCCCAAATTTCTACCTTCCAGGCACGATGAAAATCCGCCCATGAGAAAAGCCGTCATTATCCCTTCCTACAAAGCCGCCGCAACGCTCCCCCAAGTCATCGATCGCCTGCCCGACGCCCTCGCCCATGCAGGCGGTCAGGCGTTCATTGTCAACGACTGTAGCCCAGACGAAACCGGGACAGTCGCCGATGACCTCGCCGCCAAGTTCCACCACGTCACCGCCCTTCACAACCCAGAGAATCGCGGCTACGGCGGCGCCTTGAAAACCGGACTCCGCCGCGCCCTTGATGAAGGTTTCGAAATCATGATTGTTGTCCATGCCGACGGACAGTACGCACCCGAGCTGGCTCTCAAGCTGGCGGAACCAATCGAACGCGGTGACACCGAAATCGTCCAGGGGTCACGCATGATCGGCGGGGGTGCCCGCGAAGGTGGGATGCCGCTCACCCGATACCTCGCAAATCGCTTCCTCACCGGCTTTGAGAACCTCGTTGTAGGAACCCAGATGGACGAATTTCACAGTGGCTACATGGTCTTCTCCGCCAATCTCCTTCGAAAAGTTCCCTTTGAACGGCTGCAAAACAACTACAATTTCGATGCTGAGATGATCATTATGGCTCACTTATGTGGTGTCCGCTGTGCCGAAATCCCCATCCCCACCCGGTACGACGACGAAACCTCAAGCCTGAATCCGTTCCCCTACGGACTGAACGTCCTCAAGATGATGTGGCGACACACGCTAGGAGATTACCGTCGCTTGCTCGATGAGCACGACACTCTGGAGACCGCCGCCGTCGCTTCTTAGATCGAATGGAGCCCTCACCCCGATCCCGGAAGATCCTCGCCACAATCGTCGGTACTTTTGCCCTCGCGTTCCTGCTCTATCTCATTCTTGGTCCCAAACCGTGGAACGCCGGCATGTCTCCTCGGCTCGACGCAGGGAAAAGCCTCCGTGCCATCGACTATGTGGTTTCCTTCTCATACTGGTCCGCCCTCGTGAATCTCGTTATCTGCGGGGTGCTCTTTTCCCTCAAGAACATCATCCTCTTCCCTCTCCCCCCCCCGATACAACTCGTTTCACATTCTGAAAATACACCTTCCTTTCGCGCCTTCATGGTAGGACTCGTGCTCACGGTCATCGTTGCCGCAGTCTTCAACGCTCCCCGCCTCGATATGAGCCTTTGGGGAGACGAGGTCTTCACGATGCGCGAGTTCGTTATCGGCGAACCTTACCGAGATGAGTCCGGAAAAATTCAGATCGAGCCCATTCCGTGGCACAAAACCATCTGGGAATATCGAACAACCAACAATCATATCCTCTACAGCATTCTAGGACGCATCAGCCATAGCTTCGTGCAGACCCCAAGCGAACCCGATCGCACCTATTTCTCCGAACGCGCTCTCCACATGCCTCCTTACCTCGCGGGCCTCGCCGCCGTTGCCGCTGTCGGCATCTTTACATGGCTCGCCGGATTTCGCCGCGCCGCCCTCCTCGCCGCCATTCTCCTCGCCATCCATCCATGGTTTACTCGCTACGGCGTCGAAGCCCGTGGCTACGCCCTGATCCTCTTCCTCCAACCCTTTGCCATGATCGCGCTGCTGCGCGCACTCGTAACGGGCCGCTGGGCCTGGTGGCTAGCATACGGTGCGTCACTATTCCTGCTTTTCTGGGCCTTCCCCGGAACGGTATACTTCATTGTGCTACTCAATGTCGCCGCCCTGGCGGCGCTCGTGTTCTCCGCCAAACGCCACTTCTCAAGACCCTCCCTCGCGCGACGAGCACTCTTCACCCGGTTCGCTATAGGGAATCTCCTCGCCGCCATGCTCCTCCTTCAGCTCTTTTCTCCCTGCATTATCCCATTTAAGAAATGGACCGACCGCCCTCGTGCCCATGGCGACCTTGGCTGGCCCTGGCTTCAGGACGCTCTCAGCTACCTCGGCTTTGGCTTCCCATGGCGCCCTTGGGAAACCGACAACCCACTCGCAATCACGCTGTCCAGTTTCAAATCCGACCACCCCGCTCCTTTTTTCCTTGCCCTCTCGCTCGCCATCGCGCTCGCCGCCATCGGGTCTTTCCGTCTTGCCCAGGCTCCATCCCCAGCTCGCTGGCTCCTCATACCCATCGTCCTGCCTCTTGCCCTCGCCTACATCCACAATTCCATCACCGGTAACCTGATGATGCACTGGTATGCCGTCGGCTCTCTCCCCGGTCTCGTCACCGTCTGGGCAATTGGCGTCACTGGTATCGCTAAGGCCTTCCCAGCCTCGAAACCTCGCCGAATGGCCTCATTCGCCCTCCCCGCCCTTGCCGTTGTAGCCTTTTTCGTCTTTACGCATCCGCAACGGAAAATCCTTTGGAAACACCCAGTCGAACCACTCTACGAGTGCGTTAAAAGTATGCGCAAGATACTCAATCCCAATCACCCGGATATCGATGAAGTGATGACACTCGGGTTTCACATGTATTCAGTGGGCTACGATCCGGCGGTGATCCGCATCAATACGAAGGAATACGCAATCGGCGGACCGACCGAACAGGCAGCCGTCGACGAGTTCATTGCCGCGATGAATGAGGCAGACTCCTCCGACCGCCAACTCCACGTAAACATCGCCCAACAGCCTTTCGCTCGTCTAATGCTCCCCGCTCTCATGGAGATTCTCGATAACCAAGAGATATTTGAACTCGTCAGGGTCCACCACGGCCTCCAGAGCCCCTGCACCCGCACGATTTACCGATACAAGCCGGGATCCGTCGCCTCTCTCCAACTCAACAATCAATCGTGAATACCTAGCATTTGCTTGCATTTCACGATCCCGACCGATAGGGAATAAGGCGCTCGCGACACCTTGTCCCCAGATTACTTCCTCACATGGTTTCCATCGAGATCCGCCACCTCACCAAGCGATTCGTCGATGTCGTCGCCCTAAACGATATCAACCTCCGAATAGAATCAGGCGAACTCTTCTTCCTCCTAGGCCCCAGCGGCTGCGGCAAAACCACGCTCTTGAGACACATTGCGGGCTTCTATAAGCCCGATCACGGCCAGGTCCTTTTTGGCAGTACCGATGTAACCAACAAACCCGCCCACCTTCGAAACACAGCGATGATGTTTCAAAGTTACGCCCTGTGGCCTCACATGACGGTTGCAAAGAACGTCGCCTTCGGCCTTGAGGAACGAAAACTCCCTGGCGCCGAGATAGAAGAACGCGTCGTGAACGCCCTGGCAATGGTCCGCATGGCAGACTACGCCGATCGGAAAATAAACCAACTCTCCGGGGGACAACAGCAACGCGTCGCGCTCGCTCGCGCCCTCGTCGTCCGCCCCCAGTGCCTCCTCCTCGACGAGCCTCTCTCTAACCTCGACGCGAAACTCCGACTCGAAATGCGGAGCGAAATTCGGCGCATTTGCAAGGACTTCGGTCTGACAGGAGTGTATGTCACTCACGATCAAAAAGAGGCCCTGAGCATGGCCGACCGTATGGCCATCCTCGAGGCGGGCCGCATAATGCAGGTCGGCACTCCTCAGGATGTGTATTGCCATCCCAAAACCCGCAGCGTCGCCGATTTCATAGGTGAGACAAACTTCGTTCCGGGAACTTTCGTGAGTACGGATTCGAAGAACCGATATTTGGTGAACACCGAAATCGGTGACTTTATTGGGCGCCTCCCTGAAGACGCCGCAGTCCCTCCTAAGGGAAAATCAGTCTACCTCTCCATCCGTCCGGAAACGTTGCGCCTCGCCGATTCCCACGAATACGCGCAGTCAAATTTCATCGAAGGAACCCTCGGCGAAACAATCTACCTCGGCGAGGTGGCACACTATCACCTGCACACCACCGGAAACCCTCCGAAACTACAGATTTCCGAACTCAATCCCGCGCACGTCAAGGCCGCCGCGATCGAAGCCCAAGCCTTCGCCCATGTTGACCCCGAGGACGTGGTCATTCTCCAGATGTGAATGAGCTCCGGGCCCTCCCGTCAATGAAAGAGTTCTTCTCCAATATCAAAATCACACGCGAGTCCTTCACCCCGGAGGTCATCCGCAATCTTGCAGTCCTCCTCGCGCTCATCATTACAATTGCTGCTCCCTTCGTCCTCCGTCCCGCGAAAGCCGGACATGCCCGCAAGCCCGATAAGACCCTCGTCATCCTTTCTCCACACAACGAAACCATCCGCGCAGAATTCTCCGAGGCATTCTATCAACACATGCTCAATCGCGACGACATACGCGTTCGCCTCGATTGGCGCACCCCGGGCGGGACGTCCGAAATTGAAAAATTCATCGACTCGTCCTTCCGCGCCTCATTCGAGAATCACTGGAAAAAGGAACTCGGAAAGGAATGGAAAAACGCTGAGATTGGTGATTCCTTCAATAGCCGGAAAGTCGATCCCAATGGTGATTCCCCCGGGGCAATCGCCCGGCAAGCCTTTCTCGACTCCAATGTGGGAATCGGCGTGGATGTCCTTTTCGGTGGCGGTGAATATCCATTCGTCATCCAAGCAGAGAAGGGACATCTCGTGGACTCCGGCGTCTTCGACCGCCGGGCGGAATGGTTCACCGACGAGATCATTCCTGCTGAGGTCAGCGGAGAGCGCTTCTATGATCCTGATCGCCGCTGGCTCGGGAATTGCCTCTCCAGCTTCGGCATTGTCTATAACATCGATTCGCTGGCCCGCCTCGGAATCGAAAATCCGCCTCTGCAATGGTCCGACTTGGGAGATCCCCGATACTTGCGCCAAGTCGCCCTCGCTGATCCTACAAAAAGCGGCTCCGCAACAAAGGCATTCGAAATGCTCATCCAACAGAAGATGCACGAGGCCGCCCTGAACCTGAAACGCAAAGACTTCGAAACCGAAGAAGAATTTGTCCAACGAGCCGTTCGCCGTGGCTGGATCGACGGACTAAACCTCATCCAAAGCATTAGCGCAAATGCCAGATATTTTACCGATTCTTCAGCGAAAATCCCCCTCGATGTCGCCCAAGGAAATGCTGCAGCTGGAATGTGTATAGACTTCTACGGCCGTACCATCAACGAATTGGTGCGCGAAAAAGATGGTACTTCACGCGTGCAATACTTCACCCCTCTCGGAGGATCATCCATTAGCGTCGACCCCATTGCCATGTTCCGTGGCGCCCCCGAGCCTGAACTCGCACTCGACTTCATCGAGTTCTTCCTGTCCGAATCCGGCCAAAAGCTTTGGAACTATAAAGCCGGCACACCCGGCGGCCCCACCCGACGATCCCTCAGACGCCTCCCCATACGCAAAGACCTTTATACCGAAGAAAACCTGGCGTTCTTTGCCGATCCCGAGGAGTTCCCCTATGAAACTGCCGTCCAATTCGAATATGTCCGCGATTGGACCTCGCCCGCTTTCGACGCCATTCGCTTCATCCTACGCTGCATGGTTCTCGATGCCCATGAAGAGCTCCAAGAGGCCTGGCAGGTCTTGATCGAAAATGATTTTCCACCTGATGCGACCCGCACATTCTACAGTGTCGGATTCGTCGACTATGATAAATCACTCGGTTATATCAGCGATCGCCTTAAGTCCGGTTACAAGCCTGGCGAAGTCACTCTAGCCCGACAGCTTACCAATCAGTTTCGAAGTAACTACCGGCGCGCCATCCGAATGGCTGAGCGCGGTCAATAGTAAGACTATGAGCAAATCGCTCTCCATTGGCGTCTTCGCCTTCACCGTCGCATTCCTGCTCACCTTCTTCGTCTACCCCATTTGGATCACCATCCGCGAGGCCTTCATCGTGGACGGCGAGTTCACACCCTACTACTTTCTCCAAGTCTTCCAGAATCCTCTCTATCTGGAAGGCCTGAAAAACGCGTTTCTCATCGGGTTGTTCACAACCGTTGGCAGCCTCATCCTTTCGATTCCGCTCGCTGTGGTCTCCAATCGCTTTCTCTTTCCCGGCAAAACCATCCTTTCCACACTCGTCCTCATCCCCTTGATCCTCCCTCCCTTCGTCGGTGCCATCGGCGTGAAACAGATCCTCGGACAGAACGGAGCCTTTAACGTCCTGCTCTCCAAGTTGGGCCTAATGGATATGAACGACCCCACCGACTGGCTCGGCGAGGGCCGTCTCCTTGGTATCGTGATCATGAATGCCCTCCATCTCTATCCCATACTCTACCTGAACGTCACCGCAGCTCTCGCCAATCTAGACCCCGCCATGGAGGAAGCCGCCGAAAATCTCGGTTGCCCCGCATGGAAGCGATTTCTTAAGATTACCCTCCCTCTCACGATGCCCGGCATCTTCGCAGGTGGCACGATTGTCTTCATTTGGTCCTTCACGGAACTCGGCGTCCCGCTCATTTTTGACTTCACCCGCGTAACCTCCGTCCAAATCTTCGATGGAATCAAAGACATTGGAGGAAATCCCCTGCCCTACGCACTCGTTGCCGTGCTCCTCGTGACCACGGTAATCATTTTCGCTATAAGCAAACTGCTCTTTGGTCGATCCCATTTCACAATGAGTGGTCGCGCCTCCATGGCCAGCTACGCAAGGCGTCTCCCGGCATGGCAGGGGTTTCTATGCTCCGCCGCCTTTTGCTTTGTCATCTTCCTTGCCGTCATCCCTCACATTGGCGTGGTCCTCAATTCCGTCGCTGCCGACTGGTACAAAAGCATTTTTCCGGAAAGCTACACGCTCGCGCACTTCAATACCGCGCTGGGCCACGAACTCACAGTCCCCTCCATCGGCAACAGTCTCAAATACGCCAGCCTTTCCACTCTCTTCGATATTCTTCTCGGCCTCGGGATCGCATACGTGGTCGTTCGCACAACCCTTCCCGGACGCCAAATTTTGGATTCGTTGGCAATGCTGCCCTTGGCAGTTCCCGGATTGGTCCTCGCGTTCGGATATCTGGCGATGACCCGCGAAGGCCAGCCTTTCGCTTGGCTCATGCCCAATGAAAACCCGACAATGATCCTCGTGGTCGCATACGCGGTCCGCCGACTCCCCTACGTCGTCCGATCGGCAGCTGCCGGCTATCAGCAAACAAGCGTTACCCTCGAAGAAGCCGCCCAAAATCTCGGCGCCTCCCCGGTCCGCGCGCTCCAACGCATCACGATCCCACTCATCGCGGCCAATCTCATAGCCGGCGGTCTCCTCGCCTTCGCCTTCGCCATGCTCGAGGTGTCCGATTCGCTGATACTCGCTCAAAAACAGGAGTTTTACCCCATCACCAAAGCTATTTACGCCCTCTACAGTTCGCTCGGCGATGGCCCCTATCTGGCGTCCGCGCTGGGGGTCTGGGCCATGATCTTCCTCGCCATAACGATCATCGGTGCTGGCCTGATGCTAGGGAAACGACTCGGGGCGCTCTTCCGCATCTAAGGCGTATCACCTGCTTGCACGCGTCGCACCCGACAGGTTCCAAACGAGTCTAGTGGCCACAATCCACAGATAGGATCGCCGAGGCAAGCCTGCTCGAGGTTTCCGAAGTCTCCAGCCTCCGTGATGAATTACCGCTCGATCCCCAAAAATCCCCTTTACAAGCCTCCACCTCTAGTCTTAGTTCCCCGCTTCATGGGCGAATTCTAACCGCCGTTGGTCCCTGGCATGCCCTGACCCCACCTTGGTTTCAGAGGCTCGCCCTCCAGGGGTAACCCGGCTACTTCACGAAAAACATGACCACCACCCTATCTCGCTTCGAAATGCCGAACCGCCTCGTCAAGGACGAGGATTCCGCAACCGAAACCTACGCGCAGTTCGTCGCCGAACCCTTCGAACAAGGCTACGGCCACACCGTCGGTAACTCCCTCCGTCGAGTCCTTCTTTCCTCGCTCGAAGGCGCCGCCATCACCTCCGTGAAAATTGCCGGCGCCCAACACGAGTTTGGCACTCTCCCCGGAGTCGTCGAAGACGTCACGGATATCGTTCTCAATCTCAAAAAGATTAAGTTCAAACACTTCGAAAACAAAGATCCCGCCACCCTCTCGATCTCGGTAAACAAGGCAGGCGATGTCACCGCGGCAGACATCGAGGAGAGCTCTCAATACGAGATCGTCAACAAGGATCAATTGATCTGCACCCTCGACAAAAAGACCAAGTTTGAAGCTGAACTAGATGTGCGGGTCGGACGCGGGTTCAACACCGGTGAGGAAAACAAGTATCCCGATATGCCCATCGGTCTGATCGCCATCGACTCTATTTTCTCCCCAGTCCTCCGTGTCAAGTATGCCGTCGACCAAACTCGTGTCGGTCAACGCACCGACTACGACAAGTTGATTATCGATATCTGGACCGACGGTCGAATCGAACCGCCGGATGCCCTCCTTCAAGCATCGGCAATCTTGCGTCACCACCTCGATGTGTTTGTCGATTACGACGACAGTCTCGTCGCCTTCGAAGAAGCACCGGAAGCAGTCAGCGAAGAGAATGCCGAGCTTAAGAAGCTCCTCAACATGAGCGTTAACGAGATTGAACTCTCCGTTCGCGCTGCCAACTGCCTCAACAACGCCAACATCACAACCGTCGGGCAGCTCGCAATGAAGAGCGAAGCGGAAATGCTCAAATATCGGAACTTCGGGAAGAAATCCCTGAACGAAATCAAAGACAAACTCTCCGAGCTGGGACTTGCCCTCGGCATGCAAATCGACCCCGCTCTGCTTGAGAGTCCCTTCGGCGGACCCGTCCTCGGCGGCGGCCCCGAAGCTGTGGAAGGTCCCGCCGACCTTACCGCCCTCATCGAGGGCAACATCGACGACTGATGAGACATCAACGAAAAACCGTCAAACTCCAGCGAAACAAAGGCCAGCGTCGTGCTTTGCTCTCAGGCTTGGCCTCCAGCCTCATCGAGCACGGTCGCATCCGAACCACCCACGCAAAAGCGAAGGCTCTGCGTCCTATCGCAGAGCGACTCGTAACATTGGGCAAACGCGGAAACGCCGGAGACAAAGACGAAAACGTCCATGCCC
This sequence comes from Verrucomicrobiota bacterium, assembly GCA_039182965.1. Taxonomy (GTDB): domain Bacteria; phylum Verrucomicrobiota; class Verrucomicrobiia; order Verrucomicrobiales; family DEV007; genus JBCDBW01. The sequence continues at coordinate 72,528 of JBCDBW010000001.1, read as the reverse complement.
GTCGCCAGGCTCACGCATTCCTTGGAAGCAACGCCGCCGTAAAGAAACTATTTAGCGAAGTTGCCGTCGCTTCCGCGGATCGCCAAGGCGGTTACACTCGCATCACACGAATTCCAGACCGAGCGAGCGACTCTGCTTCCATGGCCTACATCGAGTGGGTCGACGTCCACATCGGCATGGGCGATGACGATGAAGCGGGGATGGCCGGAGCGGACGATACAAAGGCGTCTTAACCTCCTCGGCAAACAAAAACAGACCCACGCTAGCACCAGCGCCAGATGGCTATCCTGCCACCACGCCGGCGATTGTACTCGTTGTAAGACCGGACTAAGACCGGACCGTCTCCGGAGTCTTTGTGAACGTGGGCGTATGAATCGCCAGGGCGGCCAGACTCACAGCAAAGAAAAGGACAGATAGTCGCAGCGAGGCATTCCCTGTATCGGCAGCGCCAGGCCAAAAACAGCAAAGGCCTCCGCCAGCGCAACCAATGCGACATAACCTTGGCAAACAACAGGCGAGCCCTTGGGATGCCGGTGAACCGGTTCCGGCTCCGGTTCCGGTGATCCACCTCCGAACCGCATAACGAGTGGCAACCAGGAGCTCCCTGGCAACAGAGAGAGTGATCTCGAGTAGCCGCCACTCGGTTGATGGTGCCGACTCCGGTACCATCATCTCTGCGATGCCGACAGAAATCACCACCGAACTGGGCAATACCACCCAATCAATCCAAGCCGTCAGCGCCGGCACAGCCAACTCATCACCCCCCTCGCCGGATCTCTCCCTGTCCTTTACATCACTTACCGATACAAAAACGGCCGAAGATTTCCCCAAGAATCTCTTCGACATCTACCTTGCCGGATACCCGCCCGACGGCTTCCAGACTCGAGCGTAATTCCAATGCCACCAGCTCAGGCGTTTCCCCCTTAGCCAATTTCGCTGCAGCAGCCAACGCATCCCGCCTGGCGTCACGAAAACAGGCTTGGTGCCTGGAATTGATCGCCAAAGGGTTAGCAGACCAAGAATCCACATCGCCTCCCGCGATAGACGCCACAATGGCTTCCTCTAAGCGAGCCATCCCGGTCCCCTCTAAACACGAAAAAGGCACCCCTCGTCCCTCCCATACCGGATCAACGCCAAGATCGCTTTTGTTCAAGATAAGAATATGTCGTTTGCCCGCTACATCAGAGCTAGCAAGGATTTCCCCCTCCGATTGACTCGCGTCAACCACTTCAACTACTAACTCCGCTTCGCCAATCTGCTTGGCCGTCCGCTCAATGCCCGCGCGCTCGACCTCATCAGTGGACTCTCGGACTCCTGCCGTATCCACCAAAATCAAAGGAATCCCACGTAGGCTTATGACTTCTTCTATCGTGTCTCGCGTCGTGCCCGCCTGAGCACTCACGATCACTCGATCAAAACCCAAAAGACAGTTCATCAAACTCGATTTGCCGACATTCGGCTCGCCGCAAATCACGGTTCGGACGCCCTCCCGCAAAATCCGACCCTGGTCAGCGGTCGAGAGCAAGCTGTCCAAGGCTACGATCACAGCCTCGATCCTCTCGCCCAATTCCCGCCCCGCATCAGGATCAATGTCCTCTTCTGGAAAATCGATGACTGCTTCTACATGCGCGACAACACCAATCAGTTCTGCTCGGAGAGACTCTGCTTGATCTCCAATGCGCCCCTCCAGTTGCTCGTTCGACGCCCTCAAGGCAAGGTCCGTCCTTGCTTCGATTAGATCCATCACGGCTTCCGCCTGCGTCAAATCAATCTTGCCATTTAGAAACGCACGCTGCGTGAATTCGCCCGGCTCGGCAGCCCGCGCTCCCGCCTCCAAAACACAATCAAAGACCGCCCGGGTTACCAACGTTCCCCCGTGTCCGCTGATCTCCACCGTATCTTCTCCCGTGTAACTGGCCGGCCCATCAAATACCGTCACAAGGACTTCGTCTAGTCGCTGACCGTCAGAATCCACAACATCGCGCAAATAGTGTCGCCTGGGCGCCATCCCCGAGACCCCATGAGCCTCCCGAAGAACCGCCGACGCGATCGCCTTCGCTCGGGGACCGGATACCCGTAAGACGGCGACCGCCCCTTGCCCGAACGGTGTCGCAATCGCGGCAATCGTATCTCCAAACATCAATGCTCCCGCAAGCCAGACAACTCCTCCTGCAAGACCTCCAGAAACCGCGCATTTTGTTCGGGCGTTCCAACGGTAACCCGAATCCATTCCGGTAGCTTGTAACCCCTCATCGCCCGCACAATTACCCCGCGGGCTAGCATCCGCTGAAACATCGCGTCGCCATCCCCTACTTTCACCAGAACAAAATTCGCATAACTCGGCACATACTCCAAACCCATCTCCCCGAATGCAGACTCTATCACGGCCCGGCCCTCGTCGGTGACCGCCTTGGTCTTCTCCTGATGCTCTTCGTCCGCCAATCCCGCCAGCGCACCCGCTAGAGCCACAGAATTAGCGTTGAAGGGCTGCCGCGTCTTCTGCAAAACGTCGATCAGTTCTTTTGGACCGAGCCCGTAACCAATCCGCAGGGCCGCTAAACCCTGAATCTTTGAGAACGTTCGCACAACAATCACGTTCCTCCTTTCGTGAACATACTTCAGTGTGTCCGGTGGCTCCTCCAGAAACTCATAGTAGGCTTCGTCAAAGACCACAATAACGTGGCCCGGTACCCGATCCATAAAACGATCAATCGCGTCTTGATCTACTAACGTTCCCGTTGGGTTGTTCGGATTGGCAACAAAAATACACTTCGTCCGAGGCGTCACCACATCTGCCATTGCTTCCAGATCATGAACAAATCCGGGGTCACGAACCTCCACCGTATTCGCTCCAAAGAGGGTGGCCATGATTTTATAAACAACAAACGCATGATCCGCAACGATAATCTCATCTCCAGGTGTTAGGAAAGCGTGCCCGACAAACTCTATTATCTCGCTTGAGCCATTGCCGAGAATCACATTCTCAATCTGCAGATCAAACCTCTCCGCAATAGCGCTACGCAATCGATACCCGCCGCCGTCAGGATAGATATGGACGCCGTTCAACGCTTCTGCCATCGCCTCTAAAGCCTTCGGCGACGGCCCCAGTGGATTCTCGTTCGAAGCCAGTTTGATGATCTCGCCCGGATCCAACCCTAGCTCCCGTGCCGTTTCTTCGATCGGTTTGCCCGGGTCATAGGACACTAAGTCCTTTAACCATTGATTTGCACAATCCCAAACAGCCATCCTTTTCTCCCCAATACCGTTCAATCCTTCAGCCCCGATATCGCTGCGCAATCGGATAACGCCGCCCCAAACCAAAGGCTTTCGAGGTCACGCGAATCCCTGGTGCTGCTTGATAACGCTTCCATTCGTTGATGTTCACCTGACGACATACCCATCGCACCATCTCTTCCTCAAATCCTTTATCCACTATCTGCTCAATACTCTGGCTCTCTTCAACGTATAACTCAAGAATCCCATCCAATACATCATACTCCGGCAACGAATCTTGATCTTTCTGATTGGGGCGTAACTCTGCGCTCGGCGGTTTCTCAACGGTGTTCCACGGAATTACCTCCCTCGTACGATTGAGCCACCGTGCCACCGCATACACCTTCGTCTTCGGAACGTCACTGATCACCGCGAGCCCTCCGCACATGTCTCCATAAATCGTGCAATAACCCACCGCCAACTCGCTCTTGTTCCCCGTTGTTAAGAGCAAATGCCCAAACTTGTTCGACAAAGACATCATGATCATGCCACGAATCCGCGCCTGTATGTTCTCTTCCGTAACATCCTCTTCACACCCACGAAAGAGCACATTCATCTGGCCTTTAAAAGATTCAAATACAGGTCCAATGGCGACTTCCTCAAAGTTTAAACCCAGATTCCTCGCCAGAGCAGCCGAGTCGCCCACGCTCCCCGCCGATGAAAATTCACTCGGCATGGTAACGCCGTATACATTCTCAGCACCTATCGCATACGCCGCGACGGCCGCCGTCAGCGCAGAGTCTATTCCCCCACTCAAGCCAATTGCCGCTGTCTGGAATCCGCACTTCTTCATATAGTCCCGCACGCCCAAGACCAGTGCATTGAAGATCTCTCGCTCTTCATTTGCAGGAACGAAAAGCCCGCCATCCTCATCCGTCTTCCCAAGGTCAACGACGGCAATCGCTTCCTCAAAGGTCGGCAATTGTGCGAGCAATGCCCCGTCTGCACCCAACACGACCGATCCTCCATCAAATACCAACTGGTCGTTTCCCCCAACCAGGTTGCAATATACCAATGGAGCATCCAGTTGCTTTGCCAACCTGCCCAACATTTCCAATCGCGCACCACTCTTGCCCGTATGAAAGGGAGAGGCACTCAAGTTTAGGATGAGTTCCACTCCCGCCGCTTCGAGATCACCAATAGGGTCTCGTTGATATAGCTGGGCGGGCAAATACGCTCCCGTCCACACATCCTCACAAATCGTCACACCTGCCGAGACACTTCCCAACGATACCGGTTCGACACGCGTCGCAGGCTGAAAATAACGGGCCTCGTCGAATACATCATACGTCGGAAGCAACGATTTGTGGAACACCTTTCGCTCCCGCCGTCTTGCCAACAATCCTGCCGCATTATAGAACGGTTTACCCGTCCCGCTCTCATTGATGTCTATAAATCCGGCCAACAAGGGAACGTTCCCAACCGCCGATTCCAACGTTGCCAGCGCGTTGAGATTCCCCTCTACAAAGCCCGACCGAAAAATCAAATCCTGAGTCGGATATCCCGCTACCGCCATTTCCGGGGTCAAAACCAAGTCCGCGCCCTGTTCCACCGCTTCGCGATACCCCGAAAGGATCCGCTCCGCGTTGCCCTCAAAGTCTCCTACGGTCGAGTTGATCTGTAACAGCCCAATTTTCACACGTTTAAATCTTAAGGACGCCTACCAGAATCCCCATTCGCCTGTGCTCATGACATAGACCCCCAATATCAAATTCGCAACAGCATGCATCAAGACACACGCGTATAAGCTCCTCGTCCTCACAGCCACCCAATAGGTAAGGCTCCCATATACATACGCCCCCAACCAGTCTTCGGGTAAATGAACAAGCATGAACGCCAGTGTCGTTACCCAATACGCCAACCAGCGATGTTTGCCGAATGGCACCTTGTAGAAAGGTTTATCAGGATTCACGAGATACCGCATCAGGAATCCTCGCCAGAAAATTTCTTCGACCAACGCGACAATAACAACCATCCGCAACAGTCTCATCATGACCACGACGCTAAACCAGCCAGGATGCCCGCTGAATACTGTCGGATCGAAGCCTTCTTCTCGCGGGGCCAAGCCAAAATACCGCCAAATTGGCGATCCAGAATCAACCATCGGTATGCTTACCATCGGTTGCGCCCAATGCTCCACACCCAGCCATCGATACAGGTAAGACGGCAAAAACCAGGCAACCATGCCAAGCAACGCCATGCCAATCGCCAACCCAGTGCCGCGAATCGGACGAAACTCGTAATTCCTCCAAAAGAAAAGCAGAACCGCCAAGCAGAGGACGGTCTGCAAAGGATAGACCCAGTGCTCCGGCGCTGACTGATACCAAGGCAAGTCAGAGTGATCGATCTCAAAAAAACCGCCCAGCGGTTGAATCAGCATGAACAATGCAAGCGGAATCACATAGGCCGCCGTCTTGTTCTCACGGATACTCGCGAGTTTACCCCTCACGATTCAGTTCCTCGAGAACCTCGGGATCACGCACATCAGCCCACTCGCCTTTCAACTCTTCCGCCCGCAAGGTCATACCTGCCGCCACCATCGCCACGATCGCATCCGTCAGCTCGTATTCATCGCGGGATGATTTCTTAAGCGCCGCGGCAAAATCAAATACCGGCCGGCTAAACGTATAGATCCCAGTGTTATACCAAGGACTTTGCGGCTCTCCTGGCCCAGGTTTTTCAATTAATCCCGTGACCGTGAAATTCTCGTCAAGGAATACTGCCCCCCCCTTCGAAACGTCATCGCTTCGTTTGACCGTCAGAATACCATCCGCCCCGTCCAAATTTACCAGCGCACCGTAGGTCTCCGGCGGCACAAGAATGTCTCCATAGCTCAAGATAAAAGAATCATCGCCCGCAAAGTCCCTTCCCAACAAGACAACCCTTCCCGTTCCATCCTGCACTTCTTGCGTGATGTAAGATACCTCGACACCAAATTTGTCCCCATCAGCAAAGTGCCCCCGCACAACGTCTTCGCGATAGCCTACGACCATCAATACTTCATCCACCCCATTTGCGGCCAACCCGCTGACAATGTGCTCCAGTATCGGTCGCCCTCGCACGGCAATCATCGGTTTTGGAAGATCGTCCGTCAGCTCACGCATCCGCGTGCCCCGTCCGGCGGCAAGAATCACTGCTTTCTTGACTGCATCACTCATCACTCACGCCTCTTTGAATTGCCTAACAGGTCCGATCGACAAACGCACTCATCCGTTCCATCGCGACCTTCAAATCATCAGGATTCGCCCCGAAACAGCAACGGACAAACCCCTCCCCACTCGGGCCAAACGCATCGCCCGGCACGACCGCCACATTTTCTTCCTCCAACAGCTTCACGGCAAATTCCCGACTCGTCAGCCCCGTCCCTCGAATGTCTGGAAAGACGTAAAAGGTCCCGCCCGGCGCATAACATGGTATTCCCATTGTCTCCAGACGATGCAAGACCATTGAGCGACGCCTCTCGTAAGCCAACCGCATCTTCTCCACCGATGCCGCACCGTTCTCCAATGCTTCAATCGCTGCCACTTGGCTCGATATCGGCGCACACAGCATCGAATATTGATGAATCTTCATCATGGCTTCCGTGAGCTCCGCAGGCGCACATGCATAACCCAAACGAAAACCCGTCATGGCAAACGCTTTCGAGAACCCATGCAAAAATACCGTCCGCTCGCGCATGCCCGGCTGCTGAATGATCGTTGGATGCGCCCGCTCCGGGGCATACCGCAACTCGCTGTAGATCTCATCACTCACCACAATCAAATCACGCTCGATACACAGCTTCGCCACTTTTGCCAACTCCGTCTCCGACATGACACCACCCGTGGGATTCGTCGGAAAATTCAAGACCAACACCTTGGTCCGATCCGTTAGCGCAGCTTCGACATCTGCCGCCATCAACGCAAAACGATTCTTCGCCCGCGTCGCGACGGGAACTGCCTTACCATACGCCATTACAATGCTCGGGCTGTATGAAACATAGCAGGGCTCATGATAAACCACTTCATCGCCCGGATTCAAAAGCGCGCGAAACGCCAAATCCAGCGCTTCCGACACGCCCACGGTCACAATAATCTCCGATTCCGCATCGTATCCCACCCCAAACTCGTTCCGCACATGTTCGCCAATCGCCTCTCGGAGAGAAGGCAGCCCCAGGTTTGATGTGTAACTCGTCTTCCCCTGACCAAGAGAATAAATGACCGCCTCCCGAATGTGCCACGGCGTGGCAAAGTCCGGCTCGCCCACGCCTAATGAAATGACATCATCACGACCTTGCACGAGCTCAAAAAAATCTCGTATCCCGGAACGCGGGACTTGCGATACCTGCTGCGATAACTTGTCCGACAAACTCATCCCTGACTGTCCTCTCCCGTCTCTGTCCCGCCCGCTCACGGTGTCACCGGTAGGCGCTCGGCCTGATCTCCGCCCCGTGCCAGAAACCCATTCAGCTTGTAGACCTTGAGCTGAAAATGCGTTGTCGTTGATATCACCCCTTCCAAAGTTGCGAGCTTCTCCGCCACAAAGCGGGCCACATCCCGGAGATCGACTCCCTCCACAATCACCGCAAGATCATATCCCCCACTCATGAGAAAACAGCTTGAAACCTGGTCAAATTTTGCAATCCGCTCCGCCAATCGATCAAACCCTCCATCCCGCTCTGGCGTTATCTTCACATCGATAACTGACGTCACCCCATGGTTCCCCGCCTTTTCCGGATCCACCACGGCCTGATAACCCAGTATCGTTCCGTCCTTCTCCCACCCCGCAATTCGCGCACACACTTCACCCTCCTCCAGCCCAAGCTGTTCACCTAGCTCGGCATTCGTGAGCTTTGCATCCTGAATCAATAACTCTAACAGTGGGTCCATGGAGTTTCCTTTTGGGATAGGTAAACTCGCACGATTCGTCCCCTCGTCAAAAGATCAATCAAAACCCCGACAGCACCTCCTGTGAAGTCAAGATCTGCCGCCCCGCCGCTGTCCAAGCATCGTAGTTTTGCCAGCCTTGATTCAAAAGGTAGACCGCTTGATCAAAACGATTGGTCGACCCCAACACCACTACCACAAGACGATGCTTCGTCACCATCGTCCGTCCATCCCCAAGATTTTGAAAAGAAGACGGACGCGGCGCGCTGATGACCAAGCACTGACCGGCCGCTGCCGTCAAACCCGTCTTCACGCCGTCGATATTATACTGCCCCAAAAGCTTGTTCGTATTCGTTACGGTAAAGCTCAAGACTTGTCCTCCGCGTCGAAACGAGATCCGACGTGTCTTTTGCGAGGTGTAAAAAGTGAACGATGGCTTTTGTAATGCATAGATGGTCAGTCTCGCCATGTCCGCCGCCGTGGAGTATGGAACCTTCCCGAAATGATCCAACCCATGTGCATTGGTAAAGCGGGTGTTGCGACAACCGTGACCCGCTGCCAACGCATTCATTTCCTTTACAAAAGCGTCCACAGGCGAACCCGCACCACCCTGGCGTCGAAGGAGATCAAGCCCCACATGAGATGCTAAGGTCTCCGCAGAAGCATTGTCGGATCCCATGATTGAGCTGTATATGGCATCTCGAATCGTAATCTCATCACCCGGCTGCAGTTGCAATGGATTAGCCCCTCCCAGCTGCGTCACCGTGTACGGGACGGATATATATTGCCCCAAATCGACGTTCGTCAGCTTCGCCCAATCCAAAACCACCGTCACCGCCGCAATCTTCGTGAGACTTGCCACCTGCCGCCGCTGGTTCCCGTTTTGCGCCGCCAAAATCTTCCCGGTGTTCACCTCTACCACCAGGTAAGCATCTCCGCTGGGTCCCTGACCACTTGGTGTCGTCATACATCCTGCCAATAAACTCAAACTAAGACCCAAGACCGGCAAAAGCCGGTGTCGACGGGCCGGTAACGACTGCGCCAGCTTGTCAAATTCCACGCCGCTCACTCTATAAATCCCCGTCAAATTGGCAATCCCGAACTATTGTGCCCGCATTGAACCACGCCTATTGATACGTGATTTGGAGTCCCTCACTCCGCCAAGCCTTGGCCAAATCCTCTTCCAGTTGCTCATAGGACCGGTCCCCCATCAAGATCTCCCGCCTTGCCTTCATCTCATCTTCGCCCTCCGCCAAGGCCCGCATATAATTCACCAGATTCGTGCCCTTGGCATCTCTATCCAGCCTCGCAAAAAAATAAAAAAGCACGTTCGCCGACGGGTAGTTTACTCGCCCCCCGACACCGCCAGCCAAATCCTCAGCCCACTCCTTCGACGTGATATTCATCAGCTTCTCCAAGCCCAACATCGAAAACTCCCGGTCGTCACCGCTTCGCTTCGTCACATCTTCCCGGATACCCCGATCCATTGAGGTCAAGGTAAACCGACCATTGTCATATCGCTGGGTCGAAATGGTCTCAGCTAACCCCTCTGTAAACCATACCGGCAAAATCGGCAGCCACACACCCGTCATCTGATGAGCGATCTCGTGCGTGAGGGTGTCGCTCCGCTTGCTTTGATCCACAATCCACCTCCGACCGGTATTCTCAACTCCAAGGTTCGACAACGGCACTTTGATGATCCCGCTGACAATCTCTCGCCCTCGCCAACTGTATGAGAACATCCCCCCCGACCCAGACATCCCGCCGTCCTCGTAGTAGGCCCGATCGGATCCATACAACTTCGTCTGGTAAAACCCGCCTTTCCAAGGCTGCGGATTCAACCCAATCGGAATCGCGCGAGCAAACTCATAGGTCGCTTCAAATATCCGCGCGAATTCCCGAACCACACTCGTCGAAAGCTTCTCCGGACTCAGAAACTCAAAGTGCGGACTCCGATAAATATACTCCCGCCCCGCTTCATCCTCTTTCACCACCTCAATCTCATCCACATCAAAGTCCGCCACGACGAACTTCGGCCACACCCCCAACTCCAGCTCATCCAAAGGATCCGTCAAAAACTCCGATCCCTTGTTGGAGCGTTCCTTCGCAGCCAAATCGGGATCCATCGAGTCGTCAACACTGTCATTAAGTGCCTCTTTCCACTCGTTCACAAATGCTTGATCCGCTTCACTCAAACGAGAAAGCGGCAGGGTGAATTCCCCCCGATCTGTCGACAACGTCACCTCATCCCCCTCTGAGGCCAAAAGCCTTCCTTCCACCGTCTTACCATCCGCGCTTGTCCACATCCGGCTATCGCCGGTGCCGTCAGTCTTCGCAACCACAGAACCGACGGATAGGAACATCACTCCAGCGCAGATACCCGCGATCCATGGCCTTTTACACACGGTCACAATCAAACACGATACCATAGTCCATTCAAGCACACTCGAGGGATCCCGTCTTCCCATCCCCTTTCTTCTATCACCACAGGGCCGTGAAGGTGTCAATTTCGTTTCAAGGAATAGCTCCATCGCTTCCATCTGAATTGCTAGATCTCACCCACACGTCAGTTCCTAACCAAAGTGAAAGGCCTTGACACATTTCATTGATTATCTGATCCTGAGATCCTAACGCCTCCGTGGGCGACGGTTCCGTTCAAGACCCTCCGTCGGCCCGCCTTGATACCAGCCGAATGACCTCAATGCGATCGCCTGTTCAGACTACTTCCCTCGCCGCTTGGTGCCTTGGCGTCTTCCTCGCCTCCCACGCAGGCGCTGGAGCGATCACCGCCCACGTCAACAAACAGCTCGATTATCTCAATTCCGGCATGCCCTCCAGCCTCGAAATCGGGCAGGACGTCAATCACACTTTTGTCATCAACCAAAGCACCACGGGCACCCCCATTTCCAATGGCATCTTCTACGCCGATGCCATCACGGACTTCGAATTTGAAATCCCAGCGGTCGATTTCGGCTTTTCCGGCGGTCACGGTGACATCACCCACTACAACGACGGCTCCCTCCTCCTCACCGGATACGCCCCCTACAGAGTTAGTCTTGACGGCCAGCGCTTTGCTAGCACCGAGATCTTCCTGATCCCGAAGGCGGATACCCCTCGCCCCATCGGTTCCGCCCTCCAATCCCTCCGCTCTTTTGAATACGATGGTTTTGAACTAAGCTTCTATAATCCGTATTCCGGTGGTTATTCGTATGGTGCTGTCGTCAGTTTTGGCACTGATTACGACACAGTTGGGGGTCTCTACAACAGTATCATCACGACGCCCCTGACCGTTTCGGGTGGCAGCGTTTTAGTAGGTGTGCACCCATTCGATTTACAAGGCAACAATATCATCACGACGCCGGAAAACTCATCGCCCTCACCGGCAACCCTCACATTCGATTTACAAGGCAACAATATCATCACGACGCCCCTGACCGTTTCGGGTGGCACACTTTCAACAGTTGTGAGCCCACTCGATTTACAAGTAGGCAGCGGCCCCTATTTACTGAGCGATGTCGGGATTCTGTCCTTGGCAGCGGACGGCGTTGTCGCCCTTCCGGAACCCTCCGCTTCGATCCTGTTCATTCTCGCAATTTTCTCCTCCGTTCTTCGCCGCTCTCGATCCCGCCGTTGAACGAGCAGGATGCGGATGGAGCTTATCAAATAGCTAAAGTCCAGGATCTAGAATTCCTTCCCGTCCGCTCTTCTTTATGCTAGGCTTGCCTCATGGAAGATCGGGATCTCCCTGAGGAATTGGAACCGATCGGCCCCATCCCCCCGGAGCTTTATTCTGAATACGAAGAACGACCCTTCAAGTCGTGCACTCGTTGCGGGGAATCCTTGGCCGATTTCGAAGAAGGTTATCGCGTCTCGAAAGTGCATCGCGCCGGAGAGGTTCTTTTCGAATATGCCCTCTGTGGTCCATGCTTTCTCAATATCTACGAAGAATCCTCCGACAAAACAAAAGTCGCCCTCTACCAATATCAGCGTGAACGCCTGCGCCACGACGTGATCAGTGGTGAGCAATGCGCCCTCTGTGGCCAGCCAAAAAATGAAATCGAAAATGCCGAATACGCGCTCGTCGGTGCCTGCCATGGCGAAAACCTCCTCGACATCAATCTCGTCTGCGGTGCTTGCATCGAAGAAATGAACCAACTCGTCTCAAAGCAAACCCGCGACGTGTGGGATCGCTTTGTCCAAGACAACTTCCCCGGCGTGCCCGCTGACTTCGAGCCCGTGCCCTCAGATTCCACTCCTTTTCTCGTCTAAATCAAAGTGTAACACCCGAGGCTTCTCGGTAGAGTCCCTCAAAATCGTCGACCGTAAGTTCCACCGGATTGAATTGGGCCGTCCATTGTCCGGATGCTTCAGCCGCTAGCACGGAAATCTTGTCGGCTTCGAAGCCCGTCTCGCGCAGGTCTCGCATCGTTCCTGAACGTTCCAGCAAGACCTCAATGCGCTCATCCAGTCGCGGTTCCCCAAGCTCCAAATACAAATCGCCCACCTCACCATTCTGCGAGTTCAACCGAATAACGTGCGGCAGCATAACGCCAACGGCATCCCCGTGAATCACACCATAGTGCGCCGTCAACGGATTCGCCGCCGAATGGGCAGCCCCTAGCATGCTGTTCTCAATAGCTGTCCCCGCGTAAGCGGCACCAGCCAAAACCCGCGCTCGCGCTTCCAAATTCGTCGGATCCGCGATCACGGCTTCAAATCCCTCATTCAACAAAGCAAACGCCACTTTGGAATACTCGATCGATATCGCGTTTCGTTTTTTCGAAACCAAAGTTTCCACTGCATGAGCTATTGCATCGATGCCCGTGTGCGCCGTGACCGAAGCCGGCTGCGTTAGCGTGAGCTCCGGATCAAGAATCGCCACCGCGGCCGACACCTTCTTATCCCCACAGGCCATCTTCTGATGGGTCTTTCGATCCGCAATCAAAGCAAACGATTGGCATTCACTCCCAGTCCCCGCCGTGGTGGGAATGGCCACCATCGGTAACATCGGCTTGAGCGCTTTCCCAACCCCCCAGTAGTCTTTCATCTCCCCGCCGTTCGTGTAGATGAAATTGGCACCCTTCGCAGTGTCCATACTGCTGCCACCTCCCAACCCCACGATCCCATCAATCGCCTCTCCGTCCAAAACCGCTAGACAGCGGTCCACATCTCCGGTCGTCGGGTTCTCATGAACTTGATCAAATACCACCACCTCAAGACCCGCATCTTCTAGGGCGCTGCGCGCACGAGTGGCATGTCCCGCCTCGACGATCCCTGGGTCGGTCACTAACAAAACGCGCCTGTCCGCATGAGCACGCATCTTCTCACCCACCACATCCAGCTCGCCCTTTCCGAAAATGACCTCGCGCGCTGCCGCGTGCGCAAACGTTGCCACCTCCTCGGATACCCCGAGGCCCCTTGTCAGTTCCTCAAGCTCGATCGTCTCAGGCATTCGCGGCGAATTGAAAAGATCGGCGGGTATACATGAACTCAAAAAGATTCCCCTCATGGGGCTGATCCCACGCCAACTTGCTCGTTGGCACTGCTCCCACATTTAGCCGATTGATATCAGACGCACCAAATAATTGTTCAATCCACTTCTCGTCCTCCGTAATCGCCGTTACCACCAACGATGGTCCAATCGCTTCGAGCATCTCAGACTGAGGGGCTTCGATGACACTTGCAAATGGGAACAAGAACTCGCGTATCGCCAAATCACTGTCAAAAGATCCACACCGCACAAGCGTCGGCTGTAGGTAGTTCATGCCATCACGTGTTTGCAGACGATCCCCCTCGCGATACTTGACCGTGACGTCGACACCATCCCCATCACCACTCTCCAATCCGCCCTCCACTGCATCGTTGATCCACTCTGCAAACATCGGATTTGCAAAGCCCGACAACCGCGCATCAGGATCATCAGCAGCCAATGGTCGGATTTCCGCCAAACGCTGCGCAACAGCATCCGCTAGTTCATCAGCATGCCGGGGAACGACAATCGTCGATGCGTTGATGCAACTCCGACCGCTGTTCGACGAGATTGATTCCACAATCAAATCAACATACTGCTCCCAATCGTCAATGGCATCTTCCCCAATGATAATCTTTGAATAACCCGTCCCATGGACTTCCACCCTGGGATCGTGCTCGTACTGCTTCACGGTGTTGTCATCCCCAAACAACATCACGCGCCCTGCCCGACGAATGATCCCCGCCGAACCATCGTGCGTCGTCGGATAAAAACTGAACGCTTCTTTAGGCGCACCAGCCTGGATAAACGCCTGAATCAAACGCCACGGCGTCCACGGTTCCTCGCGTCCCGGCTTCAGCACCACCGGAATCTTCATCGCAATCGAAGGGATCCATAACGCATTAACAGCGATCGAGTTACTGGGAAGAATAACACCGAGAGAATCGGTCGTTGCCGAAAAGCTCACCGGCGCCCCATTCTGCACACCGTACCCCTTGTCAAAGATATCCAAATCCAAACCTCGTGTCAGACCGCGAATAATCGTCTCAATTTGTTCAAAAACCGAATGCAATCGGGTCATCCCTGCACGAATCAACGTGTGCGGCAGACCACTCGTCATCGCAAGCGATTGCACATAGTCCTCCGGTCCCTGAGGAATCTCTTCCATCCCCACAGGCAGCGTCCCCTTGAGATACAGCTCCCCGGCCCGCTGGGTAATATTGACCAACTCCGCTGCTGAGTAATCCTTCAAGACCTCCCGAGCTTCGCTGATCGCGAGCAGATCTCGCTTAACCATACCGCCACACGCGAACCCCACCCGGCAGGCAAGCTGATCGCCCGAGACCGACGTTACCTCATTCAAATCAAGGCTTTCATAAGCCTCGCCTTTTCTCAGAACTGGAATGGTCGGAACATTCATCTTTCTAAATACCTTTCTGTTTTAATAAACACCTTCTATAACCTTCTTCTCCATTGCTCCGAATGGACGCACGTCTCCAACCCCGTCCCAGTCGAACTTGGAGTGCGGCTTTCTCCGGATCGCCTCATCCCGCTCCAAAAACCGGGGCATGAAAAACTCTTTCGTTAATGTGGTCAGCTCCACCCGTCCATACTCCCCATATTCCTTCGTGACCTCAGTTTGGTCAGCGTCCACGACCCTTAGCACCGCTCGGGGCTGTGGGGCATAATACGTAATGCTGTACCCATCATCGCGCAATTCCTCGGGGATACTGCAAGCTAGCCCCATAAGAGTATTTCCATATGTCGGCACAAACTGCGTCTCGCCCTCAAGCACCTCCTCCATCAAAAATCGCACATACTCCGGTAACATCGAAGTCCCTCCACAAAACACCCCCTTGATGCCCTGTCCAGGAATCGAGATGCGCTCTGCAAGCGACTCCAAAAGGCGTGGCGTGGTGAACATACACGATATATCACGATGCTTGATGATCTCGACCGCCTGATCCGCAACATGCTTCTGGTAGCGTTCCACCTCATCCATTTGCTTGCGCTTGATCAATTTCTTCACCCACCGGGGATCCAAATCCACAAAGTAACAAGATCCACCCAGGTAGTTCGCCAGATGCTCGACTGCTAATCGCAAGCGCCGCGGACCGGTCGGCCCCACCATGATCCAATTACCTCCGCGCGGAAAGTGTTCCGTGCTCAATTGGTCGCCGAACATTTCGTAATCAAACTTGTAATCGTCCCAGCCAATCCGCTGTTTCGGAAGACCGGTCGTGCCACCGGTCTCGAACACATTGAAAGGCCGACTGCCGAATCCCATCGGTACGAATCGCTCGTTCTTCTCGTCCCTTAGCCATTCGTCCTGAAAATGAGGAAATTTCACGATGTCCTCGTACTTCTGGACCGCTTCCCGTGGATCCCATCCGGCCATCTTCGCCCAATCCAGCCAGAACGGACACCCCGTCTCGGGCGAGAAATGCCAATCCATCATTTCCCTTACCCGCTCATCCAAGGCATCGGCGGCGGTGCCCACTTTTGGTTTTTCTTCGATAACTTCCATCTCTCTTTACCTCCTAGTCACACAGTTAAACAAGGCGGATGCTCTGCATCCTTTCACTGATCCACTCTACGCAAAAAATTTGTCCACGGTTTCCTTTGAAGGCAGCTGAGTCACAAGAGAAACAATGATCATCGCCGCAGCACCTGCCCCAAAACAAAGCGCCACCGGCATGACTCCGTTCATTACCGTAAATTCTCCGCCGAAGCCGGACATCGCAAAGTAGGTGATCCAAGTCGCCACCACGGCGATCACACAGGCATAGGCCCCTGCTTTTGTCGCCCGACGCCAATACAATGCCGCAAAAACCAATGGTGTCAGAGCCGCAAAACCAGAAAAGCTCCACACTGCTAAATCAAAGACGTTTTGCGCACCCTGCAGCAACAGGGATAAGACATAAGTGAGCAAGACGATGGCCACCACAAACCCGCGGGCCATCGCCACAATCTGCCCATCCGAAAATCGGTCCTTGCCTGCCGAGTGCAATACAATGTCATTCGTAAAAATCGTGCCCAAACAAAGGAACTGCGAATCAAGAGACGACATGATCGCCGCTAGAATGCCAGCCGTCACCAAACCCACAATAATCGGATTTTCGATCAAAAATCTCAGGCTCAGGCTCAAGATCGCCCCCACGCTCGCATCGGGTAGCCCCTTCATGATCGCTATGGCTGGCGCAGGCCAGACATTGCTTGGACTCGGCGCAAACACCCCCGTGGCCCACAATCCCATTAAGACACAAGGAACCCAAACAATCAAAATACAGATCGGATGCGCCACGACGGTCAGTTTGAAAGTCTTCGCACTCTTCGCCGTCAGCCAATGTTGAAACAAATGTGGAAACATCCCCACGCTCAGAGGGATAAACATATAACTCAAAAACATTAGGGGCGGGATGCCCACCTCTCTCGTAAATGTCCCCGCCTTGCTCGTGACTTCTAACTCACTCGGCGTCCGCACCAGGTGCGCCGGGTTGGCCTGCTTGATCGCTTCAGCCATCCCGCCGAACTTTTGCGATATCAAATAAAACGCCAAGACCCCCATGCACATAAACACTAGCGTTTGAAAGGTGTTCGCCCAAGCCGCTGCCCGCGATCCACCCGCAAATATATAGGTTAAAACCACCCCGCAAATCACCGCGCCAATCAACCACGGAGGCAATGAGCCCTCGTGCCCTGCAAAGACATTCGGAAACATCCCCTTCGTAAGAGGACCCATCACCCGATAAGACCCAATGACTCCGATTAACAAATAGGGAACCACCAATCCCACAAGGATCGGGAATAGTAGGTATCCCAAACCATTGGATTCAAAGCGGTTCCGAAAAAATTGAATCTGGGTGACATAGCCATACTTCTTCCCAATCGCCCAAAGTTTGATGCCAATCATGAAAAAGCAAAAGGCGTGTATCAATCCCGATGAAGACGCCATCAAGCCATAGGTCCCCACCCCACGCTGAAAGGCTTTCCCTGTTGATCCCACCAAGGCAAAGGCCGTCATCGTCGTGCCGAAAACCGACATCAAAAGCAAAAACGGTCCAATACTGTGACTGGCGACGAAGTAATCCTTGCTTGTCCCGCGAAAGAGCCGCTTGCTCATCATGGCTAAGCCAAGCAGCAAGCTCAGGTAAATACAGAGAACAATGACGGGTGTGGTCGAGGGGGAGGAATCCGGCATGATGTGGTGCGCCTATCGTTGTCAATCGGCGGATGTGCCGTCTTCCCCTTCGTCAGCCCATGCTTCAAGATAGGTCGGCCACGCAAACTTGCTCACAAGCCCCCAGAAGATTGCCGCAGCAATGGAATAAGAGGCATGATAAAAAAGAGCGATCGGAATAAAGCCAAACACGAGGGAAGGATCATCCCATAACCAAAAGTCCTGATGCGCCAGCGCGAGAAAAACAAAGATGCCGATGACAATCGGTGAACGCATACAAAATCGATTCCCTGTTCGAATTGCCAATAGATGTCTTGCCTAATCAATCCTTCGTTTCGAAGGCATACAGATGATTCTGCGTTTGCACATAGAGCACGCCGTTGGCTGCCACCGCGCTTGAAAAAACCGGCGAATGAAACTGCACCACTCCGAGTTCTTCGGCCTCCCCCTCCGCTCCTTTATCAGCCTTCAGTATGATCAGCTCCGCATCCTCATTCCCTATGTACACCTTGCCGTCAGCCACCAGCGTTGAACCCCAGATGTGACTCAAGGTATCGTAAATCCAATGCACTTCTCCGGTGTTGGCGTCTAGGCAGTGAATCTGCCCCGAATAGTCCGCAATCCACAAGAGGCCATTCCAAATCGATGGCGTCGAGATCGTCCGATTGATATCCTTGTATTCCCAAATGGTTTCACCCGTCTTCGCTTCAACACAGGCCAACATTCCAACACCCTCTCCATGCTCCGGATCTTGGCCGATCGCAGCGTAGATCTTCCCGTCATGATAAACTGGCGTCGAGATGAACTCGCTTGGCCCATCGTATGTCGCATATTTGATGGGCTCACCATTCTCATCGACCCGATACTCCGGTGGATTGCCATCAATCTTCCAGATCTCGGGCAAGACATCGAGCCCCTCCCACTCTCCGGTGCCCGGTTCGGCCTTGGGCCCATAGGCGTAGAGATACCCGTCTCCGGCACCAAAAAAGACCATGCCCTCGGCAAAGGTCGGCGACGACCAATTGCAGTGCAGAATGCTGTTGCCAATGCCAGACCCCTCTTCCCCTACGAGCTCGCCCGTTTCCTGATCCAGTGCGATCAAACACGGAGCATTGGGTACCGGTATCTCTTTGTGAGAATAATCAACGCCGTTTGAAGTGCAGACATAAAGCACACCATCCGCAGCCACAATAGAACTGCTCGTCACATTGTGGGGGAACACACCCAACTCCGTCGCCATGTCATAGCCCCAAACAATATCCGCATCCAAATCTTCAAGGGGAACTTCCTCGGCTGTCCCGTCAATAATCCCCGACAGCCCGCCGCCCTTATACTTTGCTTCATCAACGAATGGCCCGTCATTTCCATCCGCTAGCCCCTCGCGATCCAGGCAAACCACCTCGCCACGATTCGTAATCACGTAGGCATACTTGCCCTCTTGCAACGCCGAGGAGCACATTCCCAGATACTCCCAATCACTCACCTTCCCCGCACCCAATTTTGGCGTGGAAAGCTGCCACAAAAGATCGCCGGTCTCCTCGTCAAAACACATCACAATCCCACGATCCCCTTTTACCGACTCAAGTCGCGGCGACTCATTATTTGTGCCCACGATAACCTTTCCATCCAGAATGGTCGCGGTCCCGTAAGCTTCAGATCCTAATTTTACAACCCACTTGCAATTCTCTGCCGTCGCCGCATCAATGTCGTCGCTGTCCTTGATGCGATCACCCGCGGACATCTCGACCGGAAGCCCCACCTCATCGGACACCATGTTTTTCGCGGGCGTCCCGCCCCACTCTGTCCAATCCGCAGCATCACTCCACAGCGACCCACTCAAAAATAACGCCGATCCAAATGCGACGCTGATATACTTGCTTCTCATCTTCATGACCTTTCTTGTTTCTAATGCCGTTACCTTCCGGGCTATTCGTTCGGTGAAATGGATATGTTGTCAACGTAGACACGCATCAAGCTGCGGGGAGAAAAAGCATACAAACCAGGTGCCCCTTCACTGTGGACACTGTCCACATCGACTTCAATCGTCCACTCGGCCGGTTCATCCTCGTCACGGGGCCAAGCCTTCGCCCGAATCACTCCCGACCCGTCATCATTCGCATCGACTCGAGTCTTGACCGTATACCACGTATTCGCATCGACCGTGAAAGGAACGGACTCTTGCAGCCGCTCAAAATTCGAACTGACTTCAAGTGCATTACTGTTCCCCTTTAGCGAAATAATATACTTCTGGTTGATCAACCCGACAACGCTCTTCGTGCGCCGGTTTCCATCCGTCATCAGATCGGCCTGCATGGTGTAGTTGTTGGAGTCCGGCTCGCCGATAAATGACAAGGCTCGCTGAAAAAGGATTCTGTCCAAGGTCTTCGCCAAAACCTTTTCCCCATCCTTGTCGCGAACTTCCCACTTGAAGCGCGCCCCAATCCACGGGAGAGGCGGGTATGCAAATTGCACATCGTCTGTCGCGTGGTCGACCTCCAGTTCAAAACCTTCGAAGTCCTCGCTAAATGGCATGTTCGGCAGGATACGCCCGCGCGTAACCCCTGTCAGATCACCCGATGTCCCCTTGAAGGCGCCCGCCGACATTTTGGCATCAGGCCCTGCCACCAACTTCCCTTCCTCGTCGAACGCCGCATCCATTTGAGTCTTCACTCGCGCCGTCGGAGGGATAAAGGCCTCCCATTCCACATCTTTGGCCTCCCCAACAACGATACCCGCCTCATCGATCAGATCGACCCGGAAGCCAACCTCGGAACCGGGCGTCATCAATACATCGGACGGCACCGGGCGCAAGGCCACCGCGTCTCCCGCCACTAATTCCTCAACCTGCGGAACCTCACCATATGCAATCTCCGCCACTTCCATGTCGAAGCAGTAAAGCCGTGAGGTCGTGCCCACATATATCTTGCCATTCGCCACTGCCGGCGCCCCCAAGCAGGACTCGGCTCCCTGCTGCGTGCCGTTCATCGCATTGAAATCAACTTCGTGCAGAATTTCCGCGCCATTCTCATTCGGCTTCACGACGTAGAAGGTCCCTTTGTTCATTGGGACATACAGCAATCCGTCAATTCCCACAGGTGAAGCATGTATCTGACTCGTTCCCAACTTCTCCGTCCACAAAACTTCCCCGGTCTCCGGATCAACACAACACAGGTCACCGGTCATCGTGACTTGATACACTCGATCGCCCATCAATACCGGCGAACTCGTAAACATCATCAAATCGTTTCGCCATACCTCAGTGTCCACCGGTAACGCAGGGGCGCCACCTTGCGCCTCATCGACCTCGCCCCCAGGATCAGAAAGATCTTCTGGAAGCTGCAAAGCGACCATCCCTCCCTTTGTCGAGGAATACACATTTACCTTGTCGTTGATGTAAATCAGCTTGTCCCCACCATAGATGATCGGGGAACTGTTGATCCCGCCCTTCGCCGCCTGGTATCGCCAAATTGGTTCACCCGTAAGCGCGTTCACACAAACAACATTTCCACAGCCAGTTCCCGCATAGAACACCCGCTTCCCGTCCCGCGTCTCAAAATAGGGAGTCGAAAATGAGCTATCCTTCAAAAACGGAGGCCCCACACCCGGCGTCGAGGTCCACACCAAATCTCCTGAAGCCTTGTCAAAGGCAAAGAACCGGTCCCGCGCCGGACCCTGCGCCCCCCAAAAAGACGTAACGCCCCGCACAATGACAAAATCCCCGTCTAAAACCGGTGCCCCCGCGCGCCCGTTCGGGAACGTGAGACGACCAAAGCGTTCCATCATTGAATGCTGCCACTGGACTTCTCCGTCCCGACCAAAGCAGGTAAACAGCCCGTTCGTCAACATGAGGTAAATGTCTCCCGTCGTGGGATCAACGACCGGAGAACCTACCGCATACCGGTTATATACCGTATCGCTGATAAAATCGATGAACTCGTGATCCCATAAAACTTCTCCCGTGTCTGCATTCAGTGCCGTCAAATATTCCCGGACATCTTCATTGCTAATCTCGTCATAGTTGAAAGCATAAACCACTCCGTCGAAGACAACAGGAGCTCCGCGCATTGAGCGATCGAAAGTCCAAGCCGGCTTTTCATCAAACACCCACTCGCCGTAAGTCTCCAGGCTCATCCCGTTCTGCAAGGGGCCTCGCCAGCTTGTCCAGGATCCTTCCCCACCCGTCTCTCCAGCCCCGGCACTCTCAGATGCCTTGGCGCTGCCGCTCGATGTATCATCCGCCCAAGAAGGCGATAGCAAGAGCGCGAAGGCCCCCGAAATCACCGCTAAAAAGAGCCCTCGTCCAAGAAATTCTCGTCTCCGCATGTTCAGTAAATGGACCAAATTCAACGTTCTCACAAGCGCTTTTCTTTCAGTTCGCCAGGCTTTGCGAAGACTCACGCGCACTCCCACGACACCCCGGTTCAGTCGACGCCACAACTCCCAAGTAGCTCTCCTGCCCCCACCGCTCCTGATCCACACTATTTGCCTCATCACTCACGCTACAGTCTACGTCCAGCTCGTCTTGATTCCAAACCGCCAATCCTTGAACAATTGCGGCATACCCCGAACCAACTCTCGAACGGTCCCCACTTGAGTTTTTCCACCTTTTCGCGGAGTCTCTCCTTCGCCTTTCGTCTCTCGACAGACGTCCCTCGCAATGAATCCCAAGCGCCCTCTATCCCGCGTCGGTCAAAAACTCGCCGGACACTCCGGAATCGTCGAGCTGATGGCCGACCTTGGTGAGGCCACTTCCGGACCGGATGCCGCATCCCTATACATGATGGGGGGCGGAACCCCCGCCCACATTCCAACGATGCAGAAGGTCTGGCGTGATCGCCTCGCCGAAATCATCGCGGATTCAGATGCCTGCGACCGCATGCTTACAAACTATGACGGCCCCGCTGGTAACCCCGCCTTTCTCAAAGCGGTTTCCCAGTGCTTTTACAGATTTTACGGCTGGGATCTTGGTCCCGAAAACATCGCCGTCACCACTGGAGGACAATCCGCTTTCTTCACGCTCTTCACGTTGCTCGCCGGATCGAACGCAAAGAGTGAAATGAGACGCATCCTCCTTCCGCTGGTTCCCGAATATATCGGCTACGCAGACCAAGGACTTGAAGAATCAGTCTTCGTCTCTCGTCGCCCTCTCATCGAACGTTTCGGTGATCGCGAGTTCAAATACCGAATCGATTTCGACCAGCTCAATATCTCCCCAGACACCGCCGCCCTCTGTGTCAGTCGTCCCACAAACCCGAGCGGCAATGTCCTCACCGATTCAGAAATGACTC
This sequence comes from Verrucomicrobiota bacterium, assembly GCA_039182965.1. GTDB lineage: Bacteria > Verrucomicrobiota > Verrucomicrobiia > Verrucomicrobiales > DEV007 > JBCDBW01. The sequence goes on along the minus strand of JBCDBW010000001.1, from coordinate 49,452 downwards.
GTCTTCGCACCCTTGCTCGGAAAAACGATGTCCCCCTTATCGTCGACCATGCTTACGGCGCACCTTTCCCCAATGCAGTCTTTACCGATATCCAACCGATCTGGGATCCCGGGATCATCCTCACCTTCAGCCTCTCCAAGGTAGGTCTTCCCGGAACCCGCACGGGCATCGTCGTCGCCCATGAGGAAATCATCGCTCGACTGACTTCCGTTACATCAATCATCGGTCTCGCGAACAACAACATTGGTCAAGCGATCGCCCTCCCGCTCATCGAGTCTGGCAAGCTGATCGAACTCAGCAACACCATCGTAAAACCGTTTTACCAAGAAAAATCCAACCACGCTCAGGCGGTCATCCTCGAGGAGTTCCGCGATGATTTTCCATACGCAATCCATAGGAATGAAGGCGCCTTCTTTCTCTGGCTATGGTTCCCCGAGTTGCCAATCTCAACACGTGAGCTCTACGAGCGACTCAAAAAACGCCGACTCCTCATCATACCCGGGGAGTATTTTTTCTACGGCCTGGATTCCCCCTGGGATCACTCCCGCCAATGCATCCGAATCACATACTCGCAATCGGAAGAAACAGTGCGCGAGGGAATCAGGATTCTCGCGAGCGAGTTGCGCTCCCTGCACATTCGCTAAATGCGCTCCGATACGACAATGGCAGAAGGCAAGTTGTCGATGTATTCGACATGCATTCCTACCCGGAAGTGTCGTGCGATTCCCCACAGCAATTGCCGCCGGGTCATCCCGGGAGAGTCGATGCTGAAAGGTGTGATCTCGTCGTCGTGAGGAGAGTATTCGATCCGGTAATGAACTCCCGTAAGCGGCTTCATGTGGAGCGCCTTTTCCATCGTTACCATCTGCATGCGAATCGGTAGAGCCGTATCCAACCACTCGTTCAGAGGTTCATACCCCGTCAGTAAAAAATAGTTCGGAATTACGGCCTTCTGCTCAGCCCAATCAAAACCCCGCGGCGGCAAATTGCATCCTCCAAACACTATAAAGGCCAGCACTGTTCCGACCATTCCAATCGCTCTCTTCATTGACGCCACACTCTTTGATGCTCCGCCGGAAGTCAATCCAGCGAAAGCTTTTCTTCGTCGAACCTACTGCGAGTCCGCCGCATCGATGCCGGAAAAGCGATATCCAAATCCCCGCACCGTCTGAATAAACTCCGGCACTCGAGGGTTGGTTTCGATCTTCTTGCGCAAGGCGGTGACAAACCGATCAATACTGCGTTCCGTCACCACGGCATCATACCCCCATACCGTATTCATGATCATGTCCCGGCTCAACGCGCGCCCCGGTCGTCCCGCCATGTATTCGAGCAAATCATACTCCTTTGGAGAAAGCTCCACCCTCTCAACGCCCTCTCCACGACGAAGCTCTCGTGCCCCTCGATCCAGAACGAAGTCACCAAATCGCACCACCTCATCTCCTTCCTGATGACCAAAGCCTCTTCGCAAGGCAACTTCTGCACGTGCGAGAAGCTCTCGGATACTAAATGGCTTGGTTACATAGTCATCAGCACCCAATCCCAAGCCCAACAGGATGTCGGACTCCTCCGACTTCGCCGTCAGCATGATCACCGGCATCTCGATGCCTTCCTGACGCATCCTTCGGCAAATCTCATAACCATTCACGCCGGGAAGCATGATGTCCAAGATCACCAAGTCTAGCTGCGCATTTAATATCGTATCTAACCCGCGCTCCCCATCCTCGGCCACCGTCACCGCATACCCGCTCGCACAAAAGTTATCACGCAAGCCACGCAGCATCGTCGCGTCATCCTCGACGATCAACACCCGCTTTCCTGCTACATCATCTCTCAGCATGTTGTGTCGCTTCTTCCTGCCACCTATTGCTACTCACAAGGAATCCTCATAAAAAAACAGGTCCCCCCTCCTTTCCTCCCCGTGTAACCAATCGTCCCCCCGTGGCCAGTCGCGATCGCCTGGGCAATCGCTAAACCCAATCCACACCCCCCATGCGTTCGGTTCAATCCTTCATTCACCTGAAAGAAACGGTCAAATACCCGCTTCCCCACTTCCCGTGGAATCCCAAGTCCCCGGTCCTTTACTTCAAAAATCACTTCCCCTCCTTCCTCACTTAGCCCACAACCAACCTCCACTTGAGGCTTCTCTTCACTGTATTTTAGACCGTTCTCGATAAGACAAACTAACGCTGTCACCAACGCGGACCGATCACCACGAACGAAAACCGGTTCATCACGGTCGCCTTCGGCTACCAAAACCCGGCCACCCATAGTCTCCGCGCGCGGACCGCTGATCGCCATCGCGTCCTCCACGGCCATCCGCGGTGACACATCACTCTGCTGAAACTCAGGCGTTTGCTCAAGCCGTTGAAAGGTTAAAAAGTTCTCCACAAGCTGCCCAAGACGCCGATTCTCCTTTAGCAATAATTCATAATACTCCCGCTCATTCTTGCCACCTGCCACGTTGCCGGAAGCAAGTGTCTCTAATAACACTTGTGAAGAAGCCAGCGGTGTCTTCAACTCGTGCCCAATTGTCGCGAGAAAATCACTCCGCAACTCGTCCAATTTCAGCTGCCGTGTAACGGTCCATGCCGCTAAGAAAGTGATTACCAACACCAAACCCGTCACCAAAACCGGTGTCTTCATCGCTTCTATGAGCTGCCCGTAAAACTCACTTCGCCCCAGCTCATGCCCCACACCCGACAACTCGACGGTCCACCCATCCAAAATGCCGTCCAACGCAACCGACACTCGTTCTTCATCTCCCACACGCCCCGAATCCGTCACCACCGCATGGCCTCCCGAATCAAGAAAACGAATCGTAACCATGTCCCCAAATATCCTCCGATAAACCGTGGCCAAGGACTCAACACTCGCCACTTGCGACCCACTCGGCGCCGCCAAACCGCCCTCCTCAATCTCTCCTCGGACAAATTCCGTCGCCCGCCGCAAGTCCGATAAATGCACCTGCTTGCTTGCTTCCACCGCTTCCTCCCGCTCCTCCACCACCGAGTGCACCATAAACCGCGCCATGATACCGATGGGTAAAACCGGCAAGAGCAACATCAACACAACCAGCGTCCGAAGTTGCCGCGAATTCATGTGGATGTCCCTTCGCAACATCGCTTTCTTAGTTTACCCCAATATCGTTTTCGAGGAAAGATCCATGTCGAAACCGCTCTCGTTGCCTGACTCCGAAGCACCACGCCCTTCAGCCCGCCGGTTCGAGCAATTGCACTCCTTCCGGCATATAGGCCTCCACGTTCAAGGCATTCATCCTCTCATCATCCACCCGAGGAATATACCGACGGGTACTTTCTCCTTTCAATCGTGTCACCGAGGCACTTCCATCGACATTCACCACCACCGCACGCTTCCCTTTCCACCGCCCACCCCGCACTCCCTCTTCTCGCGTGTAAACGCCGCTCCCCGTCGTCCCATCAACAATCAAAGGCCACCAATTTTTGGAAGCGTCTCCTAAGCCCGCAATGTATGCGAAGTGATTCTCTCCAGACTCCAAAACCTCCCCGACCCCATCCATCCTGTTATCCGCTCGGGGGCCCCACCCCGATCCGGCAATGGCAAATATCCGTTCATCCTCCAGATAGTCAGGCACTAGATCCCGAAACGCATCGTTTGCCGTGTTGATCTCCTGACCATACTGGTTCTTGCCGATCGGAAATTGACCGCCCGAATCCATCGCATAGGCCCGAATCCCACTCGCAATCTGCTTTGCATGAGCCAGCGCCCGCGTCTGACGCCCACTCTCAATGACATTCTGAAACGCCGGCACCGCGATGGCCGACAGAATAGAGATAATCGTAATGACCACCAACAACTCAACTAACGTAAATCCCGCAAATCCGCTCCTTCCCAACTCGCCCGGTTGATCAAGCACTTTCGTTTTCATCGTTTTCTTCCTTTCTTCGATTTTCTATGTTTCTCTGCCCTCCCTTTCTGGAAAGGCCAAGCAGTCTTTCGCCTTTCCCATCCGCACAGACAGCATCCTCCCTCTTTATTACCGTTTTGTGACCGTCCCGTTCCAACCTCGACATATTGACCCATGCCCACACCGCCAGAGAATCCATGGACCACCCACAAGTCCGAGACCAAATACGATAACCCTTGGCTTACTATCGTGGAAAACCAAGTCACCAACCCTTCCGGAGGGGAGGGCATCTACGGAGTCGTCCACTTCAAACGCACCGCCGTGGGGATTATTCCTATCGACGACGAGGGAAACACATGGCTCGTCGGGCAATATCGCTACCCCACAAACACCTACGAATGGGAAATCCCCGAAGGCGGTGCAGACCCCGGCGAAGATACGCTAAGCGCCGGTAAACGTGAGCTTCTGGAGGAAACAGGGATTACCGCGCAGAATTGGGAACCGATCCTCGAACTCCAGCTCTCAAACAGCACGACCAATGAAGTCGCCGTTTCCTATATCGCCCGAGACCTATCCTTTGGCGATGCTCAGCCGGAGACAACGGAAAAATTGGAACTCAAAAAACTGCCCCTCGCGGAGGCCTGTGCCATGGCGGCTGACGGCCGTATCAAAGACGCTATTGCCGTCGCCACCCTCTTGAAAACCGCACACCTCCTAGGGATCCCTGCTGACGTTGAGGGGTCTACGCACAGGAAATCCACGCCGCAATGAGCCCTCTCGCCCCGTGCCGTTAGCCCCCCCTAGTCATTCCCACTCGATGCTCGCGGGCGGCTTCGTCGAAATATCATACAAAACCCGGTTCACGCCCGGAACTCGATTCAAAATCAAATTCGACACTTCCGCCAATAGTTCATACGGCAACGCCACCCACTCCGCCGTCATCGCATCCAAACTCGTCACCGCCCGCAGCGAAATCGCAAATTCGTAGGACCGCTCATCCCCTTTCACACCCACTGTCTTTACCGGAATCAGCGCAGCATACGCCTGCCACACACGGTCATACCATCCGCTTTCCCGCAGACGATCCATGAAGATCGCATCCGCCTCTCGAATGATCTCTAACTTGTCTTCAACCACCTCCCCAGGACAACGCACCGCCAAGCCGGGCCCTGGAAACGGGTGACGATTCACCAAGTCGCTCGGCACTCCCAAACTTTCTCCCAAAGCCCGCACCTCGTCTTTGAACAGATCATGCAAGGGCTCAATGACCTTTCCCGCTTCCTTCAACTCAAGCACCCGATCCACCCGGTTGTGATGCGTCTTTATTCGGTCCGCCTTCGACCCACTCGTCGCACTCTCGATCACATCTGGATACAAGGTCCCCTGAGCAAACAGTTCGATCTCGCCGGCATGATCAAAGAATACATCCAAAAACAAGTCACCAATCCGCCGCCGCTTCTCCTCAGGATCCGTGACCCCCGCCAATCGCGCCAAAAAGCGTTCTCCGACATTCACGCGGTCAACCGGTATCCCCAAACCTTTGAACTGCGCCTCCACTTCGTCCCCCTCGTGTTTCCGCAACAACCCATGATCAACAAAGATGGAATGCACCTCCACACCCGCTTCATGAAGTAACACCGCCAACACGGTCGAATCCACCCCGCCGGATACCCCGCAAACAACTTTCCGTCCACTCACTTCCTCGCGGATCGACGCCATTAACTCATCCTTGAACGATTCGATCTCAAACCGCGGTGCATCTGTGGCCAGATTCAAAAAGTTCTCCAAAATGGTCATCCCTTCATGCGAATGACTCACTTCAGGGTGAAACTGAATCCCATAAAAGCGGTCCGACCACTGAAGCGCCACCGGAACACCGTCCAGATTCCGACCCAGCACGGTCGCTCCCTCCGGCAATCGACTCACCGTGTCCGAATGACTCATCCAAATCTGCGAGGAATCGCTGACGCCGGAAAATAATCCATTCTTCCCGTCAATTTTCAGGTTTGCCGGTCCATACTCCCGCGTATCACCGGGCGCCACCTCTCCGCCAAATTTCCGATTAAGTAACTGCATGCCATAGCAAACACCTAACACTGGTCCCTCTAACGCCTTCAGATACTCAAAATCGATGTCCGGTGCCCCTTCTTCCAAGGTGCTCCGCGGCCCTCCCGACAAAATGACCGCCGCCGGACTCCCTGCATTACGCAATTCCTCCGGCTGATACAACTTTGAAAAATAACCCAACTCGCGGATCCGCCGCACAATCAGCTGCGTGTATTGCGAACCAAAATCAATAACTGCAATCTGCGTTTCCAAAACTCCGACTCCCAATTGTCTTAATCCGTCGCCCCACCCGCCCTAAAGACTCGAGTAATTCACCGGCTCCTCCGTCACCACGATGTCGTGCGGATGACTCTCTTTCAGGCCCCCAGCCGTAATCCGCGTGAATCTTGCCTTTTCTCGTAGTTCCTCCAAGCTCCCCGCCCCCACATATCCCATCCCTGATCTCAACCCGCCCAAAAGCTGAAAAACCATGTCGGCCAAACGACCACGATACGGCACCCGCGCCTCCACTCCCTCGGCAACAAGCTTACCCGATGCATTTTGCCCATAACGATCGCTCGACCCTTTCCGCATCGCCTTTAAAGATCCCATGCCACGATACTCCTTAAACGTCCGCCCTTGGTAGTTCACCGTGCTGCCCGGACTCTCCTTGCAGCCCGCCAACAGTGACCCAAGCATCACAAGATCCGCACCCGCCGCCAAGGCCTTCACAATATCCCCCGAGTATCGTATCCCCCCGTCCGCGATAACCTTCACATCATTCTCACGACAAATCGGAGCCACCTCTTGGATCGCCGAAAATTGCGGGACTCCCACTCCTGAAATTACCCGCGTCGTACAAATCGACCCCGGTCCCACCCCCACTTTCACTGCCGCCGCCCCGGCATCCACAAGGGCCCGAGCGCCATCCGCTGTTACCACGTTCCCAGCCACGACCGGCGTTTCCCGAAAATCACTTCTGAGACTCTCGATCAACTTCACCACGCGACTCGTGTGACCTGTCGCCGCGTCAATGAAGATCGCATCCACCCCGGCACCCACGAGCGCCGCCGCCCGCTCCATGGAACTCTCCCCTACCCCGACAGCCCCACCAACAAGAAGCTGCCCGTTGGGATCCTTTGCAGCATTCACATACAGAGTCTGCTTCTCAATGTCCTGGCTTGTAATCATCCCCGCAAGTTGCCCGTCCTCGTTCACCAACGGCAGCTTCTCGATCCGATGCTCGTAAAGAATCCGCCGAGCCTCCCCCAACTCGGTGTCCGGCGGTGCCGTCGCCAAATGATCCCGCGGCGTCATCACATCCCGAACAGTCGTCCTCTCCGCATCCTCAATATACCAAATGTCCCGACTCGTTACCATCCCCTCCAAATTCCCCTCACTGTCCACTACCGGAAATCCCGCCACCCCCCGCTCCGCCATCACGCCTTCCAAATCCTCTATCGTCAAATCAGCACCAACGGTAAACGGATTCTGAATCACCGCGTTCTCCGAACGCTTCACCCGGGCAACAAAGTCCGCCTGCTTCTCGATCGTGTTGTTCCGATGCACGACACCCAGACCACCCTCGCGCGCCAATGCAATCGCCATTTCCTCCTCCGTCACCGTATCCATCGCCGAAGAAAGAACCGGGATGTTCAACGGGAGATCCTTCGTCAACTGCGTTTCTAAAGAAGCTTCCGAAGGTAATATTCCGCTCTGCTGGGGAACTAAAAGAACGTCGTCAAAGCTAAGACCAGTCGATATCTCGCCCATGTAAACTTATGGGAATAGCCCACCCAACCGTCAATCCTTTTTTGAATTCCGCCGCATTTTCACCCCTTGCCCCTTTCAGCCCACCCGTTTCGTCCCAGGCCGCACAATCGGCACCGCTTCCAACCATTCGGGAATCGCGTCCGGCCCAAAAACCGGCAACTCAATATCCATGCAGGAAACAACCGGAATTCCCCCGACCTCGCCCTTGCCCGAGCGATTGACCAGTACAAAAATCCCGCGAATTTCCCCACCACGACCCGTTACGAAGTCTACCAATTCCAATAATGTCCCCCCGGTCGTAATCACATCCTCCACCAGGATCACGCCTTCGCCATTCCCAATCTCAAAACCACGCTTCAATTCCATCTCGTTGCTCTCCGCGTTCCGCTCTGCATAAATGGTGCGCGCCCGCATCGCCAACCCGACTTGCTGCCCCACCGGCACCCCACCCATCGCGGGTGATAGAACAACATCCACCTTCCCCAGCGCCTCCATCGCTTCCACCCGCTGCTCAATCATTCGCTGCAGCTCCCACGGGTACTGCACCAACTTGCCTTTCTTTACAAAAAAGTTGCTGTGGTTCCCGCTCGCCAACAAAAAATGCCCCTCCTCGAGAGCCCCGTAACTCTTCAAAAATGCGATCGTTTCCTCAGAGGATGTCGGTAATTCTGTCTGCATAGTCTTTCGCTTTCTCTCCAAACGTTCGGTCTTTTTCGCCGAACATGATGCCCCGCGACACATTCACGAGAAGAGGCGCCTCCCGCGCCTCTCCCGCCAAAGCCTCTAGATCCCCGCCCTGCGCACCTAATCCCGGTACTAACAAGGGCACATCAGGCACTCTTCGCAGTAAATCCCCGGTCACATTCGTCAACCCGACGACTAAACCGGTGTCACCGACACGTGCCCCGGCAAAATCGGCGACGAGTTCGAATACCTCGCGCCCATCGGCTAGCTCTCTCCGCTCAATATCCGCCGCCCCCGCGTTCGAAGTCACCCCCAACAGGTAGACACCCTTCCCCTCATGTCCTAGGAATGGCTCTACCGAATCAAATCCCATGTAAGGACTCAAGGTCACCGCATCGACATTCCAGCGTTCAAAATACGCCCTCGCATAATACGATTGCGTTGCCCCAATATCCCCACGCTTGGCATCCAAAACAACGGGCACCTGACCAACAATCCGCTCAAGTATCCGCTCCAATAACGCCACTCCGTCACTCCCAAGCGCCTCAAAGTAAGCCATGTTGGGCTTAAACGCCGCAGCATACTCCGCCGTCTCTTCCACCAACCGAAGCAAAAACGCCTCGCGATCGCCCTCAATCTCCTCAAAACGAGGATCGATCCCAACACATAAATTGGATCCCACTGCTGCGATCCGCTCCTGAAGGCGCTCCGCGTACGTCATCGATCAATTAAAACTTCCTCACCGTTCCGTACATGCACCACCATTCCGCTCAGGGCCTGATCCAAGAAGGGCGTATTGGAACTCTTCGACTTCATGAACTCCTTGGTAAAAACCGTCTCCCGCGCCGGATCGAAAACAAGCAACTCCGCCCGCTGCCCTTGCTCAATCGACACCGCATCCAGGCCGAGCAATCGCCGGGGTTCTGCGGAATACCGCTTCACAATCAAATCCCACCCCAGCGTTCCCTCTTTGACAAAGTAATGATACAAAGACGGTAAGGCGGTCTCTAACCCGGTGATCCCAAACGGCGCACTCGCAAAATCCTGACGCTTCTCAAACGCAGTGTGCGGCGCGTGGTCCGTTGCAATCACATCGAAAACCCCTTCCCGCAAACCATCCAGCAAACGCGCGTTGTCTTCCGCGGTGCGCAACGGGGGATTCATCTTGTAATGAGTGTCATACTCCCCCACGTGCGCCTCATTGAAGATTAAATGATGAGGCGAAACCTCGCACGTTACCCTCACCCCATCTTCTTTAAAGCGACGAATCGTCTCCATTCCCCTCGCCGTCGTCACATGCTGAATGTGAACGTGACTGCCAGTGTATTGCGCCAAACGAATATCACGATCCAAACAAATCTCTTCGCTGCAAGCCGGCCAACCGGCCAATCCTAACTTGTAGGACACGGTCCCTTCATTCATCGCCCCGCTTCCCGATAGTTCCATCGTCTCACAGTGCGATGCGACAATGAGATCAAACTCCCGCGCATACTCCAGCGCCCGCCGCAACACTAACGGGTTTCCCACTGGACTCCCGTCATCTGTAATCATGACCGCTCCCTTGGCCCGCATGTCCGCGATTTCAGCCAGCTCCTTACCCGCCCGATCCTTCGTGATGCAGCCCGTCGTATGAACCGTGATACCTGCTTCACTCTCGGCAATATCCAACACCGCTTGTATCATCCCACCGTTGTCAATCGCCGGAATCGTGTTTGGCATCGCCACAATCCCTGTCACACCCCCGTTAATAGCCGCCTCAGAACCCGTGCGAATTGTTTCCTTCCCTTCCTGCCCGGGCTCCCGCAAATGCACATGCACATCGAACATCGCAGGCATCACAATCTTCCCCGCACACTCCACCACAGCAGCGCCTTCCGGCGCCTCCAAGCCCTTCCCAACTTGCGCTATCACGTCCCCCTCCACGAGCACATCCGCCTCCATCAAGGCATCTGCATCTTCCGCCGCCACGTCACCACCTCGATACAGAGTCGCCATCAGTTCCCTTCCTCCCCGGGCTTGAGCCAATACAATACCGCCATTCGCGCCGCAATGCCGTTCTCCACTTGGTCGTTGATCAAACAACGCTCGTAAGACATCACCGCATCCGCCAATTCCACGCCGCGATTCACCGGCCCCGGATGCATGACGTAAATCCCTTCCCCCTCCACCCATTTCAACCGCTCTTGTGTCAATCCATACTCCTGGTGATACTCATGTAAACTCGGAAAAAACTGCGCCTTTTGACGCTCCAGTTGAATTCGCAGCAAATACACGATGTCAGGCTTCCACCCCACCGCCTCATCAAAGTTCTTAAAGGTCTGCATCAGACTCGGTCGCCCTTCCGGAACAAGGGTCCCCGGTCCTAAGACCCCCACCTCCAATCCCAGTTTGTCCAATATTCGCGCCGTCGATCGCGCCACCCGCGAATGCAAAATGTCTCCGACAATCAACACCCGCTTCCCCGTAGACTCCGGATAAACCTCACGCACGGTATACGCATCCAGCAACGCCTGCGTCGGATGCGCATGAAAGCCGTCACCAGCGTTCAAAACAGAGGCGTGCGTATTCCGCGCAATGAGATTCGGAATGCCCGATGCCCCATGACGCACGACGATGTAATCCGTTTTCATCGCTTGGAGGGTGTCAATCGTATCCAGGACCGATTCCCCCTTTACCACCGAAGACGTCGCGACGGGAAAATTGGTCACGTCCGCATCGAGCCGCTTCGCCGCAATTTCAAACGAGGATCGCGTCCGTGTCGATGGTTCGTAAAACAAAGTCAGCACGGTCTTCCCTCGCAAGGTCGGCACTTTCTTGATCGACTTCTTGAACAGGTCCTTGAAGGGCTGAGCCGTCTTGAGTAAATACTCAATCTCCGCTACCGACAGCGATTCGATGTCGAGAAAGTCTTTTCGCGGTGGAATCTCGTCAACCATCACTTGAGTAGCCAGATGCCCTCCTCCCCGTCAGTTTCCGTAAAACGCACGCGAATATACTCATCACGCGTTGTTTCTAACACTTGCCCACAATAATCAGCATAAATCGGCAGCTCCCGGTTGCCTCGGTCAATCAACACCGCAAGCTCAATCTTCGCAGGTCGCCCGTAAGCCATCAAGCCGTCAATCGCCGCTCGCACCGTCCGTCCCGTAAACAGGACATCATCAAACAAAATGACGTGCGCCCCGTCCATTTCGAATGGAATATCCGAGCTCTCCAGCGAAGGGTTCGTCCCCAAGTTGTCTAGATCGTCCCGATAAAGACTGATGTCCAGGGAACCAAACGGTATCGTTGCCCTCTCATCTTTGAGCGCCACTAACGCCCGCTCCGCCACCGTGATTCCCCGCTTGTGAATGCCCACAAAACAAAGCGAACGCTCCCCGGCCTTCTCCAGTATCTCCATGGCCAGCCGACGAATCTTCGTGGCGATATCCCTCTCGCCCAACACCAGGTGTTTCGTTAAGTCACTTTCAGTCATCCAAGCGCAGACTCAAAAGTTTGCCCACTTGAATCGATGATGAGCATGCATGCAAGCGTTCTGTAAGCATTCACAATCCCTATTCATGCCACCTTGAACCGGTGTGCTCCACCCCGTGGCGGATCCCCAAGCACGCCTGTTCAACAAATCCCTCATAAACCGTTCGTGCCTGCTCCCCCATCCTATCGTCTCCCCAATTTCCTTTTCAAAGTTCAAAGTGCAACCGGCCCACGTCAGAGCGTCGCTGACAGCCATCAAAATCCACCTTCCCAGCTTCCCAATACGTCTTGTCCACTGCCTCAACCCGAGTTTCACCCTGATGGACGACCGCCAGAACCCGCCCGCCGTTCGTCTCGTATTCCCCCAACTCATTTCGCTTCGTCCCCGCATGATAAACCCGTGCTCCCGCCACTTCGTGCAACCCGCGAATGACATCCCCATTCCGAGCGCTTAGCGGATACCCCGCTGACGCAAGGATCAAACAAACACTCCATCCTTCATCAAAGGAAATGAGATCAGACCTCAGCCGCCCGCTCGCACCCTCGAATACATAAGTGGCAAAATCCCCCCGAATCAATGGCATCACGGCCTGGGCCTCAGGATCACCAAACCGACAGTTGTATTCCAACATCTTCGGCCCCCCACGGGTCAACATTAGCCCGAAATACAAAAAACCACGATACTTCAATCCGTCCTTCCCCAGCCCGTCGACCGTCGGCTTCACAATGGTGTCTTCAATCTCTTCCATCAAAACAGGATCTACCAGGGCCCGCGAAGCCACTGCCCCCATCCCGCCCGTGTTCGGTCCCTCGTCATTGTCCCCAATCCGCTTGTAATCACGCGCGGGAGTCAGAATTTGATACGCCCCATCGACAACCGAACAAAAAATCGATACCTCCGGCCCGCTTAAATATTCTTCGACTAACACCTTCCCCTCTCCAAAGCGCTTCTCTTCAAAGACCTCGTCAAGAAACACTTCCGCCGATACCTTGTCCTCACAAATCGCCACGCCTTTCCCCGCTGCCAGACCGTCAAACTTAAGAACCGTCGGATACTTCCCGCCAATCGCCTCCCACGCGGCCTCCATGGTCTCGACGGCTGCATACCCCCCGGTGGGCACACGGTGCTTGAACATAAATTCCTTGGCAAATTCCTTGCTCGCTTCCAGTTGCGCAGCCTCCCTGACCGGCCCCCAACACGGCACGCCGATCTCTTCGCAGGCATTCGCCAAACCCCGCTCCTTGACGAGGTAACTCTCCTCCCCCGCAACACACAAGTCGATCTCCCGCTCTTGAATGAATCCAATCAAATCGTCCAGCCCATCCCCCGTCTCTACCTTCTCGGCAATCTCACAAATCGCATCGCTCCCCGGAAACGAATACAACTCGTGTTCCCCGGGAGACTCATGCAATGCCGTCACGAACGCGTGCTCGCGCCCCCCTTTTCCCACTACCAATATCTTCATCTGTTCTTCTCTTTCGCCCCCCTCATGCTCCTAAAACCAAAGATCGTACGCCCGCCCTTTCCGGTCCTCCTGATAGTGCACAAATGCACGATTGCACACCGCCGTCCCCCCCGGCGTCGGGTAATTTCCCGTGAAATACCAGTCACCTTGATGGTTGGGAATCGCCTCATGCAGATTCTCGATGCTCTGATAAATGATTTCCACTTCCCCTTTCCAGCGACTCTGAGTGGGATAAACCATCTGGCTGATCTCACCCGAAATTTCCTCCGGCGAAAACGGAGCATAGATATCCTTCACACAGTTCCGCATTTCCTCCGGCTCTTTCTCCAACTCCGCCAGACACGCTTCATAGGTGTCCTCCAAGACCTTGCTCCGTCCCGCTTTCTTCAACAAAATCACCGCCGCTTGAAAGGCTATAAACTTGCCGAGCTCTGACATATCGATGCCATAACAATCAGGATACCGAATCTGCGGAGCCGTCGAAGCAATGACAATCTTCTTCGGCCGGGTCCGTGACAACATCATCAGGATCGACTTCTTCAACGTCGTGCCCCGCACGATTGAATCGTCGATCACCACCAAATGGTCGTCCGGATCCACCACTCCGTATGTGATGTCATACACGTGCGAAACGAGCTGGTCTCGTCCATCCTCTTTGGCAATGAATGTCCGAAGCTTGATGTCCTTGTGCGCCACCTTCTCCCCCCGGGGCCAATTCCGCATCACTAACTCATCAATCCTTTCCTCACTCAGTTCCCCCGCTTGAGATGCTTCCAAAAGCTCCCGCTTCACCGTAGCCCGCCGATTCAACCGCAATCCATCCATTAACCCATGATAGGCAATCTCCGCGGTGTTTGGAACAAAACTGAAGACCGTATGCTCCAAATCGCTCCCAATGCTCTCCATGATCTGAGGCACCATCGCCGCCCCGAGGTTCTTGCGTTCCTCATAAATGTGAGGGTCGTTGCCCCGCGAAAAATAGATTCGCTCAAACGAACACGGCGTCACGTTCCGCTCCTCCACAAATCTTTCAATCACCACTTCCCCGGAATGCTTAATCGCCAAGGCATGCCCCGGTAGCAAGGTCTTCACCGTCTCAGCATCCGTCCCAAAGGCCGTCATCAAAGGCACACGCTCCGAAGAAACGGCCACCAATTCGTCATTCCATAAATAGTGCAGCGGCCGAATCCCGTTCGGATCACGAAACGCAAACGCATCTCCGTTCCCCACCAGCCCAGCAATCGCATACCCCCCATCCCAAATTCGGGCCGCATCACGAATAATCGCCACGACATCCTGCCGCTCCGATATCACCCCGGGAATTTCCCGTCCCGGTCGCCCTCGCTCCTTCTCCTCATGATAAATTCGTTGGTGCGATTCATCCAAATGAAATCCTAGTTCCTCCAATACGGTCTGCGTATCGGTCTCAAAAACCGGATGCTGACCCCGCGATACCAGGGTTTCGTTTAACTCTTGGGCATTCGTCATATTGAAGTTGCCCATCACCATCAAACTCTTCGTCGGCCAGTTGCTCCGGCGTAAGTAAGGGTGGCAAGATCCCTCTCCAAATCGCCCCGAAGTTCCATATCGCAGATGCCCGACCAGACACTCTCCACCAAAATCAAAGTTCGACTTCACACTCGACGGCGTCTTGGGGTCAATCAAACCTCGCTTCCGCAGCTTCTCATACCCTTTCATCTCGCGTTGAAAGATGGAGGCTAGGGAATCCGACTTCGCAGAGCGCGATCGAAACATATAGGGTTGCCCCAAAGGCACCCCCAGTTTGCAACAACCAATCCCCACCCCGTCTTGCCCCCGGTTGTGCTGTTTCTCCATCAGAAGAAATAGCTTCTGAAAACCATACAACCCCGAACCATATCGATCCTGAAAATACTCGAGTGGCTTGAGCAACCGCACCATCGCAATACCACACTCGTGTTTGATCGGGTCACTCATTCAGATCCGGAAGTTGATGGAGGGGCTAGTCACTAATCCTATAAAACGCTGACCGCGATATCCGAACCACCCACTTCCCCTATGACCGTCGCTCCCGCCCCACAAGATATCGCGACATCCACATCACTTGCCGGCACGATCGCCACCCAACCGATCCCCATGTTGAATGTCTTAAACGCTTCCTCCTCCTCAACATGCATGAGAACTTGCTGCACCGCGCCCATATCCCATTTCGGCACTTCGATTTTAGCGCCATGGCTTCCCAATAAACGCTCAAGATTCTCTGGCAACCCACCGCCGGTAATGTGCGCCATCGCCCGAACATCCACGTTCGCCTCGCGTAGGGCCCAAACCTCCTCGTGATATAGGCGCGTCGGCGCCAGCAATACAAGCAATTCGTCCCGCGAACACAGGTCTGGGTGCGCCGCAAGAATACGCCGAATCAAACTCCAGCCATTCGCGTGAAATCCGTCGGAAGGATACCCCACTAAAACATCGCCCGCCTCGACGCGCCTCGGATCAATCAAGTCGCGCTTCTCGGCCGCTCCCACACAAAAACCCGACAACTCAAAAATTCCCTCCGGAACCACCCCCGGCATCTCCGCTGTCTCGCCCCCCGCTAAAATGCAGTGACACGCCTCCAAATGAGAAACCATGCCCGCGATCAAGCGCGTGATCTGCACTTTGTCGATCTTGGGAACACCCACATAATCCAAAAACAGAAGAGGATCACCACCCGTTGTCAAAATATCGTTCACGCTCATCGCGACGAGATCCTTCCCGGCTGTCTCCAGTTGATCGTACTCCAGTAACAACTCCAACTTAGTCCCCACTCCATCGCAACCCGTTACCAGCACCGGCTCATTGAAATCGCTCAAATCGTAGCTCGCCGCAAACAATCCGAACGCCTGCATCAGCGAGCGCTTCGCCTCGGTCCGACCCCGTAGCTCACCGATGTCCCCCACCAGAGAAGCCGCCTCCTCGATGTCTACACCCGCACCTTTATAAGTGAATTCACTCATGCCGGTGCCACCGCCCCCTCAGTTGCAATCGCATCATAGATACCCTTGAAAAAAAAGTAGCCCCAGCCCCACTCTCCATGCCCGGACCAGTCAGGATCATAGTGGTTCTCAAGGTATAAAAAACGCTCCGGATGAGGCATCAGTCCTAAAACTCTTCGCGTCTCATCTTGCAAGCCGGCAATCCCCGCACTGCTCCCGTTCACGTCTTCAGCGTAGGTCAAGGCCACCAATCCCTCCCCCAAGTAGCCCTCTGCCACTTCGGGATCCACCGCAACAAAGCGCCCCTCCGCATGAGCCACTGGTAATTCAAATTTGTCTGGTAAGGCCGAAAGATAGGGGGATCTCGCGCTCTGCTTCTTGAGCCCCACCCATTGGCACTGAAACCGCCCGCTCGCATTGTCAATCAAGCTTCCCTCAGGTAAAAGGCCCAATTTCGTCAATATCTGAAATCCATTGCAAATCCCCAGCGCGTAACCCCCGCCCGCCACAAATGCCTTCAGCGCATCACCGATGCGTCGTTGCAGTTCCAACTGCGCAAGACGACCTGCCATGATGTAGTCACCATAACTGAAGCCCCCCGACAAGACAACGAGCTGCGCGCTTTCAAACGTCGACGGCGTAAGCTGCGTTACTGGGACGACTTCCGCCGCGAAACCCACCGCCCGCAGCGCCCGCGCTGTCTCCTCGTCGCAGTTCGTCCCCGGAAATGTCAATAATACCGCGTGAGCCCGTTCTTCCATATCCCTTTCAATTCTTCCAAAGATTCCCTCAAAACTTCACCGCCACCCAAGCGTAATACCAAATCTCCATGCTCATCGCTCGCTCGGCCAATCGTCGCGTATGGCAATCCTGCAAACCGAGCCTCCACCTGATCAACGTCTCCCGGAGCCATCTCAAGCAGCACCCGCCCGGATTCTTCACTAAACAAGACCGACAAACCCGTATCCCATTCGCCTGGTAAATGCCCCAGGTCGAGTTCCATCCCCGCCACGCCCGAAAACCCCATCTCAGCCGCCGCCACCGCCAAGCCACCCTCGGAGAGATCATGGGCAGACAATACCAATCCGTCGCGAATCACCCCGTGCAAGGCCTGATATCCCGCCAGTCCCACGGCGCAATCCGTCACAGGAACCGCCGCGCCCTCGATCTCATGAACCCGAGCAAAGACACTCCCCCCTAAAACACCATGAGTGGCTCCAAAGATCCCCAGCACGCTGTCTTCCCGCCTGAGCGAGGCACCGGTCACCAAGCTCTTCCCCGGTACCACACCCATCCCACTAATCAATGCCGTCACCGGTATCGAAACGGGGCCCTGATCTGTCTCAAAGTAGTTGTAAAAGGAGTCTTTCCCCGAGACAAAGGGTGCCCCATATGCTTCCGCTACCGCCGCCATGCCCTTGATACACTCGACCAAGGCCCCCAGCTCTTCCTCATTGTCGGGGTTGCCTACACAAAAATTATCTAACAAAGCAATACGCTCCGGATCCGCACCGCAACAGACCAACTGCCGAAAACACTCGTCCACACATGCCGCGCCCATCGCATAGGGATCCGTCTTCCCCCATTCCGGCAACAAGGACAGACCCAACGCCATCAGGTTGTCACTCCCGTTCACCCCCACCACCGCACCATCCTGCGGAGCATCCCCCGTCGCACCACCCAGGGGCTTCAGGAATGTATTTCCCTGCACCTCGTGATCGTACTCGCGAATGATGGGCTCCCGAGAAACAATTGCGAAATCCGCAAAGACGGCCCGCAAGGCTTCCCCCGCCCCCACCTCGGGCACGTCAACGTCCGCCACACTTCTCTTCTCCCAGCGCGATACCATCTCCCGCCGCGGCGCTTCATGAAGTCGCCCGCAATCCAGTTCACAAACAAGCTTTCCGTCATGCCACACCTTCAAGATCCCGCTCCCGTCCGCGTGCCCCAAGATCGTCAACTCCGTCTCGTAAATCGTCGCCAGTTTCTCCAACTCCGGCAACGCCTCGTCCTTCACCGCCATGACCATTCGCTCCTGACTCTCCGAAACAAAAATCTCCCAACTCACCAAGCCCGGCTCCTTCAACGGAACTCGCTCCAAATAGAGTTCTCCCCCCACTTCACTCAGCATTTCCCCGGCCGCACTCGAAAAACCACCAGCCCCGCAGTCCGTCACAAATTCCAACAAGCCCGCTTCCCGCGCCGCCAAAACAAAATCCGCTACCTTCTTCTCCTCGATCGGATTCCCAATCTGTACCGCTTGCTGGTCTTCCTCGTGACTCTCCGTGTCCAGTGCCGCCGAAGAAAAGGTTGCGCCATGCAATCCATCCCGCCCTGTCCGACCACCCGCCGCGACAACTTTCAATCCCGCCACCATCTCTTTATGAATATCCGGAATCGGAATCACGCCCGCCGTGCCACAAAAGACCAGGGGATTATAAATATAGGCCGGATCAAATTGGATCGCTCCGTTCACCGTGGGAATCCCCATTCGGTTCCCATAATCCCGCACCCCCCTCACCACCCCCCGCATCACCCCGAGGGGATGAATCACATCATCCGCCTTGATCGCCGCTCCATCCGTGTCCGGGCTTCCAAAACAAAACACGTCCGATGAGGCCACCGGTTTTGCCCCCTTCCCCGCTCCCAAAATATCGCGAATCACCCCCCCCAAACCCGTGTTCGCACCGGCATACGGCTCGATCGCAGAAGGATGGTTGTGGGTCTCCACCTTGAGACAAATTGCAAGTTCCTCGTCCAGCTTGATAAACCCCGCGTTGTCATCAAACGCCGCCACAACAAAGCCCGGCTTTGCCGCCCGAATTCGCTCCGTCACTCCCTTTATATAGGTCCTGAAGAGCCCGTCCACTTCCGCCTCCTCACCGTCGACGGTATGCCGGATGCGCGCACCAAAAATTCGGTGCTTGCAATGCTCACTCCAAGTCTGCGCAATCACTTCCAGCTCAACATCTGTCGGATCCCGATCAATCCCCGTAAAGTACCCCCGCACCGCCTCCATGTCCTCCCGCGAGAGCGAAAGCTTCATGTCCAAACTCAGCTGCGACAACGCATCACCATCAAGATGACGAATGGCGATCTCCCGATAAGTCTTCCGCTCAAGCACCGCTTCTCTCATCCCCAATCGTATACATATGAATGGCCGGGTTCACGACGTCCCGGATGAACTGCTTCCGCACCCCGCTCGCAGCATCACCAAATACGTAAATCCGCGTCGCAAGCCGTAGGCCCTCCAACGCAAACCCGGTATCTTCAAGTTCCCGGTAATACGCGAGAATCGTTTCCTTTTCCAAATCTAAAACCCCCTTCTTCATCCCGTAGTCCAGGTGAAACCGATACCCCTCCAGCACAGGCCCGCCCCCGAAAGTGACCTCCTGACTAACCACATCCACCAGTGTCGCTCTGGCAAAAGACTCCACCGACGCCCGTCCACCACGAAACTCAAAGCAATACCAACGCGTCCGACGAAAACTCAGGTCGCCGCCCACCGATGCATACAGCAGTTCGTCGCAAGAACCCCTCTCGTCAAATCGCCCCACCACTTCGACTGTCAATTCCTCATTTGCCATCGATCGTCACCCGCCCCCATTTCAAGCCAAAACCCTTGCCAGCGGCCTCGAAAAATTCCCGCCACCATCCCAAAACCCGTCCCGCCCAACCAGAATCCTCTTGATATGATAGGGCGTAAAAAGTCTTTCTGGCTGCCTGACTACGAATTGGCAACGAACGACAAACGAATTCGGTTCTGTTCCTCGACTCAGCTATCCGTCCGACGGCATGCGCCAGCACAAACCAACCCCCCCCATATTCGCCGCAGACCCTGCCGTTTCCAACTCCGTGATCGTGCATTTTCCCGTTTACACCGCTCTCCCTATGACCTGTCATGCACACCGTCAAGCCGCAAACATGCTCACTGAACAAAAAAAATTAGACACTAAAAAATCTCCTGCGATCACACGCGTTTTTTCAAAATTTATTGTCTTCTCGGCCGCAAAATCCTACCGCATTTTGCGATTATTGCTGTTCCGCTTCACCAGTGCGGAAGGTGCCCACCACGCCACTATGGGCGGCCTCCGACTCGGCTCCTACTTTCGCGTCCTCGATCCAAACCCTGCCTCGCGAGACCAGAAACCCATCCACGCCATGGGGCTCAGCTTCCCAAACCGCATCGGCCTCGCCGCCGGTCTCGATAAGGAAGCAAATTGTGTCGATGCCCTTGCCGCCTACGGCTTCGGTCATATCGAAGTTGGCACCCTCACCCCCATCGCCCAAAGCGGCAACCCAAGTCCTCGCCTCTTTCGCCTCGTCAATCACGAGGCCATCATCAATCGAATGGGATTCAATAACCCAGGTATCACCAAGGGCATCGAAAACCTTCGCGATCACATCTACACAGGAATCCTCGGCATCAATATCGGTAAAAACAAAGCCACCCCAAATCAACGCGCCGTGGAAGACTACCTCATCGGACTACGCGCCGCCTGGCCACACGCGGATTACATTGCAGTTAATCTATCCTCGCCAAACACCCCGGGCCTCAGGGATCTCCAGAACATTGATGAAAGTCGCAAGCTCATCAGGCGCCTCAAAGAGGAACAGGATGCCCTCGCCCAATCTGCTGGCACCACCCGGCCCATCGCCATCAAAGTTGCGCCCGATCTCACCAATCAAGAAGTCGACGCGCTCGCCGATTCCTTCTTGAAACTCAAAGTCGACGCCGTGATCGCGGGAAATACGACGATCGCCCGAGACGGCGTGCAGGACCATCCCTTCGCTACGGAAGCGGGCGGGCTTTCCGGCGCCCCCCTCACAGAACGAGCCACTCATGTCGTCGCCCGCTTTTACAAACGCTTGAACAATGAAATCCCCATCATCGGCGTAGGTGGCATCCTGTCCGCTCGCGACGCCATCGAAAAAATCGAAGCTGGGGCCGCCCTCGTCCAAATCTACACCGGCCTGATCTATCGCGGCCCCGATCTCGTGTCCCGGATTATTCGCGCAACTGAATGGGACCGTTGAAGAACCCGCCGACAGCCCCCCTGAAAAGCTCTCTCAACGCCCCATCCCCCTCCCGTCCCCGGAATTGTCAGGCCATAATTCTTGCAAAGGGGCGATTTCCCCGAAATACCGACTCCCCTCTCGTATTCTAACGTCCTACTAAGGTATAGTGTCACTATGAGCACCGAAGACTTCACACCCGATATCCCTTCAAAATCACCCACGGTCATTAAACTTGAACCCGGTGACTACTGGTGGTGCGCCTGCGGTAAGTCCGGCAAGCAACCGTTCTGCGACGGCTCTCACGCAGGAACACCGTTCCAGCCTCAAAAAGTCACGATCGAAGAACCCCAGAGCGTCGCCCTCTGCAATTGTAAGCACAGCGATAGGCCGCCCTTTTGCGACGGCTCGCACTCGTCTTTGTAGAGTAGAACGCGAAAATTCATCACTTATTTTGAACAAACCCGAGCACATTCGGTCTAACCAGTCGGATCAATTAATGAGCTACAATCGAAAGAAAGGTAGCTCTCCCGGTGTGTGTCGCCGGGCTCCCCGGAGCCCGGCGTTCTTTTTGGCCCTTATAGCCTTCGGAATCAGCCTCCAGGCCACCTCGGCTAACACTACCCCGACTCGCGTCGAAGATCTAACCGTCGAACTGATTGCGGCTTCGGATTCCATCCAACCCGCAATCCCGTTCGAGGTCGGCCTCCGAATGGTCCACGATCCCGGATGGCACACTTACTGGACCAACATGGGGGACACCGTTGGTCAGGCGCCCGCCATTGACTGGAAGCTTCCCCCGGGCTTCACCGCCGGCCCCCTGCGACTTGCCTACCCACAAACATTCGACTCCTTCGGAGATGTCGGCCTCGGCTTCGAGGGCGAGGTGACCCACCTCGTCACGATTACCCCGCCCGCAGACCTCGCCATCGGTTCGCAAGTCACGCTGGAGGCAGATGTCAATTGGCTCGCATGCGAAGAAATTTGTGTTCCCGGTGAGGCGAATCTCGCGCTCACTTTGACCGTTAGCGAAGATCCCGGAGTCCCCGGTTCCAATGCGGCAGCAATCACTCAGGCAGACCTTGATCAACCTGCCACCGCAGAGGGCTGGACACTTACCGTCGATAGCGAGGACGGCAACATCATCTACCGTATCACACCGACATCAACCTTCGAGCCCGATCTCTCAAGCTTATTCCTCGCACCCGAAACCGCCTCACTCAGCGCCCTGACGCCTCCCGAAACGTTCGACTGGGACGGAGTCACACTCACTGTGACCGCAGCACCTCACCGTGAAAATCCCGACGAATCTGTCCCCGATCGCGTTCGAGCCGTCCTTACGTCTTCGTCAGGCTTTGGCGCCGGGATCCCAGGGAACGCCATTCTCCTTGACACAAATCCACAAGCAAAGAATGCCGCCGTCTCCAGCGATGATGGCACGCCCGCTTTGGCCTCCCCCGATGCTGAAGAAGCCACGGGCGGCCTCCCTTTCGGAGGTGGCCTCCTCGGTGCCCTCATCGGCGGTTTTCTCGGAGGGCTCATTCTCAATATCATGCCCTGCGTCTTTCCCGTGATCTCACTGAAGATCATGAGTTTCGTCACCCACGCCGGCGAAAGCCGTCGCAAACTTCTGAACCACGGCCTTCTCTTTACCGCCGGTATTCTCGTCTTCTTTTGGGTCCTCGTGGCGTTTCTCCTGGGGATCAAAGCCCTGACCGGACAAGAACAAGGCTGGGCCGCCCAATTCCAATACCCGGTTTTTAATATGATCATGGCGATCGTCATGATTATCCTCGCCCTTTCACTATTCGGAGTCTTCGAGTTCGGCACGTCCCTGGCTGGTGTCGGCGGAAATCTCACCAGCGGCACCGGCTACGGGGCCAGCTTCTGGAGCGGAGCCCTCGCGACGCTCCTCGCCACCCCATGCACCGGCCCCTTCCTCGGGGCCGCCGTCAGCTTCGCCCTCGGCCAACCCGCAGGCGTGACCCTCCTTTTCTTCACCATCATGGGACTCGGGATGGCATCCCCCTACATCCTTCTCTCGGCTGCTCCAGCCCTCCTCAAATTCATTCCAAGACCCGGACCATGGATGGAGTCCTTCAAGCAATTCATGGGCTTTCCCATGCTCATCACCGCCATTTGGCTCCTCTGGGTGCTCGAAGCGCAGATTGGACCCACCGGAATCATGTTCTTCAGCTTCGCGCTCGTCGCCATTGCTATCGCGGCATGGTGCCTCGGCCGCTTTGCGACTCCCGTCACCCCGAAACGGAAACGCTTAATCGGCCGCATCGCAGCTCTCGTGTTCGTCCTTGCCGCCATCCAACTCTCTGTTAGTGCAAAAAGCCACACACCCACCGAGACATCGGTTCGGGACGAACCCGTCGCCCAGACCGTGGCCGACCTCCGCGCTTCAGGAAAAAATGTCTTTGTCGATTTCACCGCCCGCTGGTGCCAAATCTGTCAAAAAAACAAGACGGTCATCCATAGCGAAGAGGTCGAAGCAGCTCTCAAAGAACACGATGTGGAGTTTCTCATCGTGGACTGGACCAACAAAGACCCCGAAACGCTCGCCTACCTCCAAACCTTCGGACGGAGCGGCGTCCCCTTCTACCCCCTCTTCCCTGCCGATCCCGAAGCGCCCCCCATCATCCTTCCCCAATATCTTACGGTAAATGAGTTCAAAAGGGCTCTCGAGCAGCTTCCCTAGCGCCCCACTCACTCACCGCCGGCACACCCCGCACGCTCCCGTCCCACATACCCCTCCCGCGTTCCGCACCACCCACGGCAACAATTCCATTTGCCGCCGCTCTCCCGCACCCGTAGTCTTACCGTCCCATCTGCTCCCACCCGTGAAGGCCCTTCCTCACGGAGCCAAACGGGGGCAGGTGGAAGAAACCCCTCCCCAGCGCCAAAGAGCCAGTAATATGAAATACACCCTCCTCGCACTCGTCGTCGCCGCACTCACAATCCAATCCGTCTCGGCTGATTTTGCCAGTAGCTGGGCCACACTGAACAATCGCACTTGGATTGGTCCCCAATACTGGGCCAACCCCCTTCAAGACTGGCAGATCAAAGACGGACGCGTCGAATGCACCACCATCGGAGCCAATCGCAATCTCTTCCTCCTCACCCATGAGCTGTCTCCTGACGAAGGCAATCTGACGATGAGCGTCCGCCTCGGAAAGCTCAATCCCGACGCCACAGAGGGAATCGGCGGCTTCCGCATCGGAATTCAAGGCACCCTTCCCGACTATCGCAACGCGGCAATACACGGGCGCGGAACGGATGTCGGCATCACTGCCGATGGCACGCTCACCATCGGAAATACTAGAGGCGAAAAAGGCGCCATTGATACCAGCCAACCCATCGAACTCACCCTCTCCGCCACGCCGAAAGGAAACCAATACGCTCTCACCCTCACCGCCACCCCATCCGGCACCAATAGGAATGCCACCCTCAATGCAACACTCCCAGCGGCCAAGCTCATCGGCTCTGTCGCACTCTTATCCTCCGTTTCTTCCGCCGGAGAAAGAGCCAACCGAAATAAATCACCAAAAAATACCGCGAACAAAGCCAGCTCTTTCTGGTTCGAAGATTGGAAGATTGACGGCTCGAAGCTCACCAGCCAACCCGAACAGTCCTTCGGCCCCG
Source organism: Verrucomicrobiota bacterium (assembly GCA_039182965.1). Classification (GTDB taxonomy): domain Bacteria; phylum Verrucomicrobiota; class Verrucomicrobiia; order Verrucomicrobiales; family DEV007; genus JBCDBW01. Next base: position 24,496 of record JBCDBW010000001.1, on the reverse strand, counting down.
TCTTCTGGACCCAATACACGCTCAGCCGGGGTATCATGAAGATGACCGCATTTCTTCCGCCCGTCGGAGAGAAAGACTCCCAAACAGTAACCCTCGAAACAAAAGACGGCGACTCTTGGAAATCCATCGCCTCTGAAACCATCGATCCTCTCTCCCGAACCGTTCTCTTCCGTCTCGAAGATTGGGACGCCTCCAAAGATGTTCCCTACCGCGTCGCCTATAATCTCGATGGCGCCGATCACTACTGGCCCGGCACCATTCGGAAAGATCCCGTCGATCAAAATAAGGTTTCCGTTGCCGGCTTCACTGGAAACCAGGACTACCTCTTCCCGAACACACGCATGGTCACGAACGTTGGTATCCAAAATCCCGATGTGCTCTTCTTCAGCGGAGACCAAATCTACGAAGGCGTCGCTGGATTTGGTTTCGTCCGGGAACCCGTCGGTCTCGCCGCTCTCGATTACCTCCGCAAGTATTGGCTCCTCGGCTGGGCCTTCGGAGACCTCATGCGCGATCGCCCCACCGTATGCCTGCCGGATGACCACGATGTCTACCAGGGAAACATCTGGGGCCACAATGGTCGCAAGGCCGTCGTCCCCGGATTCGCAGACGGTGGTTTCCATATGAACGCCGAATGGGTCAACATGGTCAACCGCACCCAAACCGGTAACCTGCCCGATCCCGTCGATCCAAAGTCTCTCCTCCGCGGGATCACCGTTTACTTCACAGACATGCTCTACGGTGGCGTGTCCTTCGCGATCATTGAGGACCGGAAATTCAAAACCGGCCCCGAGGCCGTCCTTCCTCCGAAAAACGGTCGCCGCGATCACGTAAGACCGGAAGACATCCCCGAAGGCGAAACCTTCGACCCACTAACGCTCGATCTACCCGAAGCCCGGCTCCTCGGCGAACGGCAGCTCAAGTTCCTTCGCGAATGGGCCCAAGATTGGAGAGGTGCCCAGTTCAAATGCGTCCTCTCCCAAACAATCTTCGCAAACCTCGCGAACTTCCACGGCAACAATCAGGAATACCTTATCGCAGACCTCGACTCCAACGGATGGCCCCAGTCCGGACGGAATCGCGCCCTCGACGAGATCCGGAAGGGCTTCGGTTTCATGTATGCTGGAGATCAACACCTTGCCTCCATCGTGCATCACGGCATCAATCAAGACCGCGATGCAGGCGTGTCTTTCTGCGTCCCCTCTATCGCCGCCGGATATCCCCGTGCTTGGCGTCCCGAAAAGCCCTGGCTCAACCACCAAGCCGGCGACCCCGACTACACCGGTGACTTCAAAGAAGGTTTGGGTAACCGGGTCGGGGTCCATGCCATCGGCAATCCCGAAGATGAACCCCGTAAGGATACCCCGGAAACACTCGGCCATGACAAGGCCTCCGGCCATGGCCTCGTCATCTTCGATAAGGCGGATCACTCAATCACCATGGAATGCTGGCGCCTCCTCTTCGATGCCAATTCCCCAACCGCCGAAGACCAATTTCCCGGTTGGCCACGCACGATTGCTCCCGAAGACAATTACGGCCGCGAGGCAATCGCCCACCTCCCCACCATTAAAGTAAACGGATTAACGAATCCGGTTATCCAAATCGTGGACCAATCGTGGGGTGATGTTGTTTACACACTCCGAATCAATGGAGAGACCTTCCGCCCAAAGATCTTCGATGCAAATGGTGCTTACACCATCATTGTGAGTGAACCTGACGAAGAGGTGTCAAAAACAATCAGCGATGTTCGCCCTGCCGAGGACCAATCTGAGACGATCGAGGTAGACTTCTAACCCATCCTGCCAAGCCACTGGTAAGTACCCGTGACCCCAGTTTTATCCAAGATAAAAAAACGTCTCCCCATAGCGAAACCAGTCGATATGCGTTGCGCGATCCTCGATTCGATCATCCCCCCATCCTCTCCGAAGCTCTGATTCATTTTCCAATGCAAAAACTTGTCCCCCTTCTCGTGATCCTCCTCGCTCTCATCGGAAGCAGTTGCTCCAAACCCTCCGATGAAGCATCAACCAGCGGCACCACCAAGGCCACAATTCCCGAATCGCCACCCCCTCCCGCAACCGCCACGAAACCCACCCCGGAGTTGCCGCCTGTTGTTGAACCCGATAAAACCGAAACAACGACAACGACAACGACAACGAACAAGAACCGGCCAAATGCATGGACGGAAGACCTCGTCCACGCTGGCCTGAGGGAATACAATCCCACCTACAATGGTGGCGCTCAGATGCGGATCGACCCAAACGGACAAGTCCAAGTCCTCGTCCTCGCCAATACCGGAGTGTCCGATCTGACCAGCCTTGAAGGAATGCCGCTGATGGCCCTCGATCTCCAAAACTGTCCCGTCGAAGATCTTTCCCCCCTCCATGAGGCGCCCCTCGCGGAGATCTATCTCGATGGCACAAAGATCACCTCGCTCGTTCCGCTCGAAAACGCACGGCTGCAGAAAATTTATGCCAATAACGCCCCCGTTGAGAATATCGACATCCTGCAAGACATGCCGCTTGTAGAGGCTAACTTCCAAGGCGCAAACGTGAAGGACATTCGCCCGCTCGCCGGTGCTCCGCTCAAGATGCTTTGGCTCAGCCAGTGCCCCGTGGAAGACATTCGCCCGCTCGCCGATTGCCAGGAGCTCGTAAGCCTCACCCTTCATGATACAAACGTCGCGGACCTTTCACCTCTGTCCGGACACCCCACACTTCAGCGCCTCCACATCGGCGGCACCCCGGCCCAAGATCTCCACCCCATCTCCGCCTTGCCCCTCACCAGACTGATTTTTGATCCTGCCAAGGTCACAAACGGTCTCGATGAGGTGCGGGCGATGGCAAACCTCAGCGAGTTGGGACTCGAATTCGAAAGACGGATGGCCCCCGCTGAGTTCTGGCGCCTCTACGATGAAGGCCAGCTGCAATAGGACCACGGCTCATCCCTGCGCCAGATCCCGCCGCGGCCCAGCCTCAACCTTCAGGTTCCTTAGCGAAGATCCTTTCCCGCTCGAGAATTCTCATTCCCATCGTCACCCAAATGTGATACCCGTCTTAGCAACGTAAGCGCTGCACACGAGATGTTTGAAGGAAGCCTTGGCCTAACCGATCTGAATTCTATTGGTGTCCTATCACCCCTGGACAAACCCCAACTGGAACTCATGAGCTCATACGGCAAGTTCTGGAAAGTCGACGGGGGGGAAACGGTCCTCAAATCAGGTGAATCGCATGATTCCCTCTACATCCTCCTGAAGGGGACGCTCGAAGTCGTGCGCGAAAACGATCAAGCTCTGCTCGCCATCCTCGAGCCAGGCGAGTCGTTTGGAGAGATGCGCATCCTCGACAATGCCCAGGCAGAGGCATCTGCCACGGTTCGTGCTAACACCAAAGCCGCCGTCTGGCAGATGGAACGACAGCAGTTCGATACCTTCATCGAACGCCATCCACAAGCCGCCGTTGTCCTCGTCCGCTCACTCGCCACCACCGTTGTCCGTCGCCTTCGAGAAACCACGGAGAAAGTCGCCGGAGCAGACCCGTCTCACGAAACACCCGGAAGAAAATCCGGTTGGTTCTGGCGCTAGCGACTACCCACCCCTCCCGTCCTCGAAGCGCGTTCGCTCCGCAACAGATTCTTCGTATAGGCGACTGTGACGCACAAATGCCCCAAATCCTGTGGCAACTGCAATCCACAGTCCCGGAAAGCCATCCAAAAACCCCAGTCGCAGAACAAAGCTTCGAAAAAACCGCCACCACGGTCGAAACAAATTTCCGGCCAGAGACCAGCGAAGCCCCTTCTCACGAACTGAACGAAGATGCTCATCGCTGAAGATCACCATCTTGCGCAAATAATCGTTCGTCGTGGGATAGGAGTAGTGCTTGAGCTCCCCTAGAAAAGCTCGCACTTCGCCTCCACCCTCCATAACAACATACTCGTGGCCGCCGTGCCCATCAAGACGCCCCTTCTCACGCCGAAAGAGTCGCTGCTTCACGTCGGGATACCAATCCCCGTGCCGAATCCAACGCCCGAGAAAAAAGGTCACCCGGGAAAAGGATGCGCCGTCCGCTCCACCGCCATCCCGCTCCAAAAAGCCACGAATCTCATCGCAAAGCTCTCCCGATAATTCTTCATCTGCATCCAAATACATCACCCACGGACGCGTGCACTTCTCGAGAGCATAGCGCTTTTGGTCCACAAATCCCGCCCATTCCCGCTCAAACCACCGGGCCCCAAACGCGTCCGCGACTCCTTTCGTCCCGTCACTCGAACCTGAATCCACCACGATGATCTCTTCCGCCATGCCTCCCAAACTGGTCAGACAGCGACGCAAATTTGCCTCCTCATTGAGGGTCACCACAAAAACCGATAGCGGAAAAGCATCTTCCATCCCAAAGGATGCACGGTGAACGGCACAACTCTTCCCGTCAATGCAACAAGCCAAACGCTAACTCGTCACCGCCGCTTCCTTGCCCTCAGGCTCGTCAGCTGACAGGGCCTTACCCGACCGACTCTTCGCGGAACGCTCCTGCAACCATAATACAAGTCCCAGAGCAACCACCGCGGCCTCGATCGACCAGAAGATCTGTAACACACCCCATACGCCATCGGTAAACCCATAGGAATGCAAACCAACTCCCAGCTGATTCACTCCCCACCAGGAGAAACTCACAATTACTCCCAGAATCACCGCCCATATATTGATCCCCAAATCGCGAATATATCCGCCCATCCGCGCATGCAGGATCATCAAACACCACAATACAATCATTAACGCCCCATTCTCTTTCGGGTCCCAACCCCAAAAACGCCCCCAGCTGTCATTCGCCCAGACTCCCCCCAGCACCGTTCCCACCAGGGAAAAAAACAGCGCAAAACAAACCACCCCGTATACCATTCGCGTGATCGTCCGGTAATACTCGCGGTCCCCTTTGGCCACACCAAAAAGCTTTGAAAACAAAAAAACGTGCGCAATCCCCGCCGCTAACAACCCACCGCAATAACCAATGTTAATCGCAATCACGTGCGTGGTTAGCCAAAAATTGCTGTCCAACACCGCACGCACGCTCTCAATCGTATCTCGAGCCTCGAAAGCTTCATAACGCAAAGACAAATACATCCCCCCCGCACCCAAAATTACCGCCACCGCCAAAGCCATTCGCCGACGCGTTACCAGCTCTAACACCAAACCCACCAAAACCGTCGACGCCGTGATAAACAAAATCGTGTCATATAGATTGTGAATCGGCGGACGCATCTGAATGATGCAACGCATGACTATGCCCGAAATCAAAAGTCCGATGCCTCCCAATCCACAACCCCATACGGCTTTCACAAACCCGCTTCCCATCTTGCTCGCCGGCGAAAGCCAAGACAGCATCATCAAAATCGACCCCAACGTGAAGAGAACCATCGCGTAGTAAAAGAACTTGCCACGGTAAAAGGCCACTTCCATTCCCGCACGCGTGCCCTCACCGCGGGCCTCCGCCTGCGAAACAATCTGATCCTTGAAAATGGCCGCCGCCTCCGCAAAAGCCGCCTCATCCGTCTCCGCAGCCACCATGTTCTCCATCTTCTGTAAACGCGTAAAAGCCCATTCATGCGTTTCGGGATCATCGATTGCCATCTGAATAATCTCGCCTGGCGAAAGCCACTCCTCCTCCAATTCCCCTGCCGGCGGGAAAAGATTCAATCCCCTCGCCGCCTGCGCGTAAAACCCCAGCAGGTTGATTGCTCGCCCCATCTCCGGTGTGATCCGCTCCGCATCCCCAGCCACATACTCCCGAATCGGCTCAATCATCGTAATCATTTCTTCCACCGACGGCACTCCCTCCATCTCCCCAAACAGTTCTTCAGGCAAGTCAGCCGCATCCACCTGTATCCCCTGCCGCGCGAATTCAAACTGGTTGTTCAAGTATTCAAAGCGGCTGACGTTTCCGGCCAAATCAACGATCATACCCTGCAACCGAGACCGCTCATCAGAGGGTATCTGAGAATATTCCCCCGATAGCTCCGCCAACCGGGCCCGCCCCGCGACCAGCTCATTATACGAATAGCGGTCACGACGCTTCACATTGGACGGAAGACCCATGGCAATCAGAACGGCATCATCGTTCACAACAAAACTCGGCATCTCACGGGCCAATTCCGGCCGGAACAAGATGTCCAACAACCATTCAGTCGGCCCGACCTTCACGCTCTCAAGGTCCCCATCTTGCCCCACATTCAGCCGCAAGGTCCGCTTGCCATGCGTCCCAAGCATCATGAACTGCGCATAGGTGTCGAGGGGTTTGATCCGCCCGTCACTTAATACAGGCAACGACGCAAAGGTGTCCACCACCTCGCTGCTCCAAGGACTGTAGGCCTCCACATCAACCTGTTTCTTGCTGCAACCCGCAAAAAATATCAGTGACAAAACACCCACGGCAATGGCCATCCGGCCATGGGTCACGTCTGCTCCAGCCTGCTCATGTTGTCCCTTTGTCATGCCGATACCGCCTTGTCCTTTCGCTGCGCTCTACCGAGATAACCGCCCAGTTTCTGCACAAAGTGAATCATCATCCCAATCCCAACGATCCAACAGGACCACATCGGCCATTGATCTGCTGGGTTTCGCGAGACGGCAAGCTGGGACCACACCTGTTCGCCCGGATTGGCACCCTCGGGCCCCCAGGACTCCTGGTAAAATGTATACCCGTCGTGACGCAGCGGTCGGTTCATGCTGATTTCATACTCCTCCTTCAAGGCCCCATCCGTTTTGGTCACATCACTCTGATAAACCCTCGGAAGCTGCGTCTTCGGATAATATTCATGGGTAAACTTATTCAATTGGATCTCAAAGGGCGCTTTCCACCGCTCCTTGATCAATTGAAAGGTCCAATCCTCCCCATCGACCGTCATCGTTGCCGGATGACGCGCAAAACCCCAAAGGATCGCATCCGTTTCGTCACCGCCGGACTTGGGCCGGACCGCGATATAAGCTCCTGGAATGTTCCGTGCCGCCTCGGTGTCCAGCGGCGAAGGCTGAATGACATAGCCGTCAACGACCTTCGAACCAGTTGACTGCGCAATCGGAATGTCGGCGGGCAACACCATGGAGTTTCTCGCATAGCCGTTGATCACAAGATCAAAGGGCAACTCGTCTGATGTAAAGACCCGTTGCTCGTCAGACCGAATACCCTCAAGTTGAGCTTTCTCGATGACCAACGCATCCTCGGCGATTTCATTTTCCCCTACCACCTTCGCCACTTCGATCTGCCAGTCATGGTAGCTGGAAAACAAGTTCGAGACTTGCCCCTCGTAAAGGACCATCGCGCCTTTCGTCGAAAACTTAAATGACACAAAACCCGCGAGCAAAAGAAACAGAATACCTAAGTGGGCAATCAGTAGACCGGGCTGCTTCCACTTCTTGCGAACCTTCAAAGCAGTCCCTACCGCAAGGTTGATGAACAAAAGACTCATCAATAAAAGTCCCCCCGGCAATGGAAGCGGAAATCCTCTCCCCGGTTCGGGCCCCAACCAATGAACCACAAACAGACTCTCGAAATACTTCTTCTGGGCCTCATAAATCCCGAGCTCCACTTGCGAGAGGGTGCCAAACAACGTGACAACACACATCAGGAAAAGCACGACAGTCGCCAAGCCAAACGATGAAAAAAATCGAAGCAGCATTTGCACCGGATTCATCGCACTATCGCTCCTTGTTGTCATTTCTATCGTCGTCTTTGAACTTTCTCGTAAAACGATTACTTCGGTCGCGTCTTTCACTAGCCCTTCGGCAGGAAAGAACTACCCCTCTGTCACAATACGCAATGACCCGCAAAAACGGTCAAAATTTTCCCTCTCAGAATCAACCAGCGCACTGGGCCCGACCATCTTGACAAAAAAGGTCATTTGCGAGTCCGCTAGGACCGCCCCCAGCATCCGCGCACCTTCCATCGGCTCAATGTTACCCATCCCGCCATAGGTTCCCTGAAAATCCGCAATCGGCGCTGGCCGCCCGAACATCTCCAAACTGGGCAGTGCATCCAATTCAGAACGGGTCAGCGGTTCCAAGCCCATCTGCCCCGCCCAGCGATTGATGTTCTCGGCCACCCCACCACCGGCCCCGGGAAGCACGGTTAAATAGCACTCCCCTTCGCCGTTCGGCCCAAAACGCAAATTAATAACACGCATCTGCGTCGCATCCAACTCCGTCCAACCTTCAGGAGTCTCCCATCGCAAAGGATTCTCCACAGGTGCGGAATCATCAGTCGACGCCATCGTCGGTAAACGCCGATCTTGAAAACGCTCGTCGCTCGTCGCCCCCACTTTGACCCGGCGCTCCCGGTCGCCCAGCGACTGCGTGACCGTCATCTCATGCTCCGACGCCCCACAACCCGCCAACAAAACGCTTAGGCCGATCGCCAATACGATTGCAGGCGCCGCCGGAATCGGGGGCGCCGCCGCCTTGCTGCGTGACTCGATTTTGATGGTTCCGGAGGTCTGGGGTTCGCACACAAAATGCATACGTCCCGTTGCAGATTCAAGCGGCCTTTTTCTTCTCCGTCTCCGCGGGAGTCGACGGCTTAGGCTTGCTCGCAGGTTTCTCCTTTTCTTCCGGCTTCTTGGGCAACGCTTCTATCGTTGCCTCCTTAGCCTTCTCCTCGTTAGCAGCCGCCGCCTTGGCAGGCGCAGGACTCTCACCCTTCGGGTTGGGCGCCGCTTTGTTGGTCGACTTCTTGCCTGGCCCAGCAACACTTTTCGCTCCCGGTTTCGCAGCCTCAGCCTTGTCCCCCCCGACCTTTTCCGCCGCAGGCTTCGCCTTGTTCGCCACAGGCTTCTTTGCCTCCGCCGCTTTCTCAGCCGGAGCATCTTGCGGCACCGGAGCGGGGTCGAGCGGAACTTCGCTCTCATCCCATCCCCGCTCAACGTATATTCCCGGGATCGCTGCTTCCAGCTGCTCGGCTCCGGCGGCCGTCACGCCCGTCTGCCAAACAAAAACCTTCTTCAGACTCGGCAAGCCCTCCAAATCCTTCATGCCTTCGTCGGTCACTGACGTCCCATATACGTTCAACCATTCAAGACTTTCTAAGCCAGTCAACTGTGCCAAACCCGCATCGGTGATAGCCGTCCCTTCCAAATGCAGCTTCTTCAGTCCCGTAAGCTTCGCAAGAGACTTGGCCCCCTCATCGGTAACCATCGTCCGCGCTAGATTCAATTCCGCCACTTGCCCACCAAGCGGCACAAACATCGCCAACGCGTCGTCACCAAACTCATCGGCGACATTTACCGCATTGAATTCAAGTGCCGTGTCCTCCTGAGATATGGCTCGAACCGCGTACCCCGCTTCGTTTAGTTTCACTACTTCAGCCGCTGCCGCTGCTGCCGCTGCTTCATCGATCGCCGACGGTTCGTCCCCGGGCACCTCTTCCGCTTGCTTCACGATCGCTCCACTCTCCGGCAATCGCAAGATCGCTTCCTTGATCTCATCCGGCAACTCGGCATCCGCCATCTTCAAATCTGCGGTCCCATCATTCGCTACCCACCATGTCAAAATCGCTTTTTCATCTTCCGTCAACGGAGGCTCGTCCTCGGGCGGCATCACATCCCCATCTTCCAAAGGCAACTCGATCCGCGCAATTAGCTCGCTGCCTCCCACATCTCCTGGCACGATTACTCCCGCCGATTCCATCGCCAACGCATAATCGTCTAAACGAAGCCTGCCCTTGGTCTTCTCTTCCCCATGACACGCGACGCACTTCGCTTCCAAGATTGGAGCTATCGTCTGCGCATACAGCGTTTCCGCACCGCTACTGCCGGGCGCCTGGCTCTCTTCAACTCCTTTTTCCTCGCCTTTGGACTCGTCATTCGCCTGCTCCGGCTGACTGTCCACGCCCGATTTCTTCGCCTCCTTCGCCTCAGGCCCAACCGCTTCATCGGTTTTCATCGCAGCAGCTTTCGCCTCAGCTTCAGGGGCTTCAGGCACATCAGCAACGGCGGCGGATTCGGTCGTCTCAGCAGCCTCAGCCGCCTTAGCCGCCTTATCTTCTTGCACCTCCTCCACCTCCTGCTCTTCCTCCGAGATCGCGGCGACTTCCTCACCAGCCTTCTTCTCTTCGCCCTGCCCAGTCGTCGTGCTCTTATTCAGACCCAAGGCAAAATTCTCTACCTCTAACCACTTCTTCACCTTCCAATCGTCGGGCATGTTCTTCGTCAGATACGAGGATCCATACGCCAACGAGCCGCCGAGCTGCGCCGTGACGAACACCGCGCATAGAGTCGCGGTCAAAACCAGTCCATATAAAAAACCGCCACCCGTGCTACGCAGCATCAGGCTCGCCAACGCGCCCGCTGTCACCGCCGCCACGGCCCAAACATAAACCTGCATGATCGCAGCGTCACCAACCCAGCCGCCAGACACTTTCAGCATGTAGCCCAAAACCAACGCCAGCGCCGCTGCAAGACCGGCAATCCACAACAAAAATCGCGTGCTCTGCTTCAAATGCCTCAGCGCCCCACATAAACCCAACAACTCCATCAGAAAAACCACCCCGATAATGGCGATCGGCACCTGGACCACGATCGGATGAAATTGCCCCAAGGCCTTCATCCACTGCGGAACATTATCTCCGCTGTCATATGTCTGCCACAAATATCCCATTCCCACTAGCAAGGCCAACGCCAACAATATGGCGAAGCCCAGCGATGGATTCGTCTCCCTCCGAACCGTCTCGACGCTTGCGGGGGCTGCTTCTTCTTTCGATTGATTCCGGTTTTCCATGTTCGTATCTCGCTTTCCAACGCGCAGCTAGACTGAGCCCAACCCCACGTGATCCGAAATGTCCCTTACGCAGCCGGGAAACTCAAGTGATTATCCCGTCCCCTGGAATCAAGAAGCCAGTCGCCGCCGCGCCGCCACTCGCCTCACAATCTCGTCGGCGGTCACCCCCGCCAGAATCACCATTCCGATAAACGCAAACTCAATATTCGGGGAAATCCAATCAATCAGAATGATCGACTGCCGCAACACCTGCATCACCGCCGCCCCGATGACCACCCCCACGATCGTGCCTTGCCCCCCGCGCAGGCTGCATCCGCCCAATACCGCCGCCGCAATCGCATAAAGCTCATAGAAATTGCCCATGCTCGTCGGCTGGGCGGAACCTTGATCCAAAACAAACAACACACCCCCAAGACCCGCCAAAAAGGAACAAATCACGTAAGCCACCATGACCACCCTGCCCGTATCAATTCCACTTAGCTTCGCCGCTTCTTCGTTGTTGCCCACGGCAAGCAGATACCGACCATAAATCGTCCGATTCAAAAATACCCCTGCCGCGACTGCCACAATCAATAAAATCCAAAACGGAACCGGCAAATGCAAAAGCTCGCCCGATGCCAGCCACTTCAGCCCGTCGTGATCACCCGTCCCAAAGCCCTGCTTCTGATCCGCCGTAATCCCTCGTGTCAGTCCTCGATAAATCAGCAATCCGCACAACGTCACCACAAATGGCTGCAGTCGAACCTTGGTAACCAAAAACCCGTGCCATATCCCAATCACCCCGCCCACCACCAACACAACGGGCAGCGCAACCCAAGCCGGCCAGTCAAAAGTCGACAATAACCAGGGAAATCCCACGCCAATCAGGCAGATAACCGATCCTATCGAGAGATCAATCCCCCCGGAAATGATCACAAACGCTACCCCGATACTGATAATGGCGAACAAAGAAGTCCGTCTCAGCAGATTCATCTGGGTGTATCCCTTGAGAAAACTATCCCGCCCTGTCAGAAGATCACTGAACAACCAGGTCGCCAGATAGATGAAAACCAGTAACCCCAGAATCCCCAGTATCTTCTTCATCGCTGCCTAAGCCGCATCCGTGGCCGTCCCTCCCGTCGCAAGATCCATCACCGCTCTCTCACTCAGTTCCTCTCGCAAGAGTTCCCCCCTGAGCTCGCCCTCATGCATGACCAATACCCGATCGGACATTCCAAGCACTTCTTCCATCTCGCTCGAAACAAACAAAATTCCCACGCCTTCTCGCGCTAACTCTTCCACCAGCGCATAAATCTCCTGTTTCGCCCCCACATCAATGCCACGCGTCGGCTCATCCATCAGCAAAACTCTCGGCTCCAACGCCAACCATTTCCCCAGAACCACTTTCTGCTGATTGCCCCCCGACAGAAAGCGCGCTGTCTGGCGCGCACTCGGTGTCTTGATCTTGAGCTTGTCGATCATCTCTCCACAAATCTCGCGCTCTCGCTCCCGGTTCAAAAACCCGTACCCCCTTCGATCCCGCTTCAAACTCGCCATACTCAAATTCTCAGACACCGCCATCTCCAATAAAAGCCCCTGCTGCTTCCGATCCTCCGGGATCAATGCCACCCCCACTCGGATCGCATCGATGGGATTCTTCATCACCACTTCCTGCCCGTCCACCTCAACGATACCTCCCACCGCCGGTGTCACCCCAAACAATGTCGCCAACAATTCGGTCCGACCCGCGCCCACCAGGCCAGCCAGTCCGACCACTTCTCCCGCTCTAATTTGAAGACTGATTTCATGCCCCGGATGCACCGGCGTTCGCAGCCGCCTTGCCTCCAGCAAAACGTCGCCCGCCGCACGCGGTTCATGGGAATAGAAGTGAGTCAAATCCCGTCCCACCATCATTTTCACCATGCGCTCATGGGTAATCTCTTCCCGCAAAAGCTCCCCCGCATTTTCCCCATCCCTCAATACAACAACCCGATCCGCCAGTTCCTTCACTTCGCCAAGCCGGTGCGAGATATAGATCACACTGACCCCACGCGCGCGAAGCCCCTTGATCACCTTAAATAACTGTTCCGCCTCACGCGCCGACAAACTCGAGGTCGGTTCGTCCATGATCAAAACCCGCGCATCCACGGACAAGGCCTTCGCAATCTCCACCATCTGCTGCCGCCCGACCGTTAAATCACCAACAATCGTACCCGGATCCACCGCCAAACCCACCAGGTCGAGATAACGCTGCGCCTCCCGTCGAATCGCCCGCGAGTCAATCCATCCCATCCGCGCAGGTTCTCTCCCGAGGAATATGTTCGCCCCGACATCAAGGTTGTTCGCCAGATTTAACTCCTGGTGAATCAAGGCGATTCCGTGCGACAGGGCCGCCTGTACGGAATCCATCTCCACCACCGCACCATCCAGAAAAAGTTTCCCGCTATCGGCCGATTGCACGCCCGCGAGTATCTTCATGAGCGTGCTCTTCCCAGCTCCATTCTCCCCCAACACCGCAAGGATCTCCCCAGCCCCCAGGACACAATCCACCTCGTGCAAGGCCCGCACACCCGGAAATCGCTTGCTCACGCGTCGGACTTCCAGCAAAGGCGCCCCCACGGCGCTCACCGCTCCATCCTCTCCTTCAGTGCCGCCCAAAATTCCTCGACATTGTCCCGTCGGATCTGCCGCGCCGGCACATGAATAAATCCCCCCTCGGGAATCACCAACGCCTCGCCCGAAAGGAGACGATGCAATACTTCCACCGAGAGATACCCGTAATCATAGGGATTCTGCACTACCGTCCCGTAAACAGTGCCATCAATGATTCCCTGAAGGGTCGGTTCATGCTCATCAAAACCAATGACCTTCACATCTTTCAGCCGCCCCGCCTGCTCAAGCGCCGTCAATATCAACGGCGGATTATACGCAAAGAGCCCCACCATGCCGTCGATGTCCGGATACCGCGACAGGGTGTCTTCCACATTCGCTTTTGCCCTCCCCTCGTCAAACTGATCCGTCAGGGTCCCTAAAATCTCGAAACCCTCTCCCTTCAGAACCTCACCCGGCTTGTCATAACGAGTCGGATCATGTTTGCGCCCTAACAGTTCGTCGATTACTCCCTGGCGACGCCGGCGCGAGTTGTCCTGCTCCATCCGCCCAATGAAAATCATGATCTGACCGCCTTCCGGCAAAGCTTCTTGCACCAATTTTCCAGTCATCCGACCGGCATCATAGTTGTCCACCCCGATGAACACTCGCCGATCCGATTGTGGCGCGTCGGAGTCGTGCGTGATCAGGATTGTCTCCTTCGCCACTTCATTAAGAAAGTCATTCGTATTGTCCGGATCAATCGGACTCACCGCAATCCCGTCCACCCCCTGCGATAGCAAATCCTCCAGCATGGGCTTCTGGCGGTCATCGTCCGGCGGCATCACCACGCTCACCCGGACCCCGTAATCTCTCGCGGCCTTCTCCGCCCCCGACTGTGCATGGGTCCAGAAAGGATCGACCCCATTCGTCACAAACGCAAAATGCGGGCGCTCATCCCCCCCGCCCCGCTCACCGCACCCACCAATCACCAACGCGCAACCCCCGAAGAGTCCAACAAGAAATCGCCTCATCTTCACACCCTAAACAGCCATCCCACCACCTGTCCACCCCCACCTCTCAACCCCCAAATGCGACCCAAAAATAACGGCCAACGATTTGCCAGCAACGAAAATCGAATAACCAACAACGATACCCCTACGCTCCCACAATCTGGTCGTCCTCCTCCAAAGCACGCGCCTCTCGTTCCGCCAAGGACTCCATTGACCCCGGCCTCGTCTTGCCCATCGCCACGGATATCCACCGGAAATCCTCTGTGTTATCAAGCATCACCTTCAACATCATCGTCAATGGAACGGACAAAAACATCCCGACCGGTCCCCAAAGCCAACCCCAAAATAAAACCGACAACAACACCACAATCGTCGAGAGCCCGAAGCGACGCCCCAGCAAAAGAGGCTCCACAAAGTTCCCTAGTATCAAATTGATCAGCAAATACCCGATCGCCACCCCAAGAGCCGGCAAGGGACCACCTACCTCTGGCTGCACTAAGGCAACAAACACCGCCGGTATCGCTGCCAAGATCGAACCAATCACCGGAATGTAGTTGAATACAAACGCCACCAATCCCCACACAATGAAAAACTTCAAACCAAAGGCCCACGTCAAAAGCCCCGCCAAAAGACCCGTCACCAGGCAGATCATCGTCTTGATTCCGAGGTACTTTTGGATCTCCTGCGTCGAGTGCTGAAACCGCGCAAGATTTGGACCATCCGCCGCAAATATCTCCTGAATCTTCACCTTGAAAGAACCTGCCTCCGTCAAAATGAAGATCATGAGAATCATCACCACAAAGGATTTCGATATCAAAGAGGTCAAGCGCTGAATCGCCTCCGTCTGCCGCACCAACTCAATGACCCCAGACATGTCAAAGAGATTCCGATAAGCCTCAACCGCCCCTTCCAAATGCGCACGCTCCTCGAGACTAGCCATCCACTCCAGCCCCACCGCCTGTAATCGGCTGACATACCCCGGCACTTCCTTCTGAAAATCAGGAATCAAACTAATCGTGATGAAAATGATCGAGCCCACGATCAACATATCGATCACCACGGTCAAAGCCACTGCCATCACACTCGGCACTCTATACCGCTGCAAGGCCCGCGTGAGAGGCAAGCTCACAAACGCCAGAAATAACCCCAACACAATCGGCACCAGCAGAGCACCCGCCACTTTCAGCCCCGCCACAATCACCACCACGCAAGCCAACGAAATCACTACCCGCACTCCTGGGGCCTTCATCTGTGTGGCTGCATCAAGCATCTTCAAACGAGTTTCTATAGTCGTTCGAAAGTCTCCTCATCACAAATGAATTCCCCCCTGAATAGTTTTTCACCGCCCCCGTCCAACCCCACACCTTCCTCCAACACCAAATTTCAAGCCAACGCATCAAGCCATGAAAACCATCCACGAAGAGTTCATTCAACCACACACACCCATGACGATGGCGATCGCCGCCGCGGCCCTTCTGCTTCTCACCTCCTGCTCAACACCCACCCAAACAGGCGCTCTCGGGGGAGCCGCCGGTGGCGCCATCATTGGCGGGGTCGTCGACGACAGCGCCCGCGGCGCCGCCCTCGGAGCGGTCCTTGGAGGACTCGCCGGTGGCCTTGCGGGAAGCTATGCCGAATACCGGGCCCAACGCTATCGCGCCCCGCAGAATCCCTACCCTCCCTCAAACCCGTCCGCTCCCGCTCCCACCTCACCCACGCCCCCCGCCTATCAACCTGTTACATCGGGAACTCCTGAATACCCGACCGCCCGCCCCGCAAGCGAACGGAATCGGGTCTTTAGCCCCCACCCGCCTCATAACCTCATCAATACCGAGGGCTTCCAAAGCGGCGACCTCGCTATCGACCCCACCACCAACAAGGTGTTTCGCATCCCCTGAACTCGTAGTCCACCAAGGCGACAAAAGCGCAACCCGCCGAGAGTTGCCCCGCCAGGTAAGCCGCCCAAAACCAACCTTGTCCATTCCAGCGATGCCGCTATCAAGTGTTCACCCGTCCGGTCTCGATCGGGTCGAATAGAGAACGGCATCCTTCTCGACCGAAGCCGCGGCCCGCAGATTGAGCCAGATTAGAAATCCGTATATCGCGATGAGACCCACCATGAATTGCGAGAACCAAACAAACCCCGATCCTCCGTCGGGCAAGGCTCGCAACGTGAGCCCCATGAACACCGGCGCGATATACCACAGCGGCACCGTCCGCAAAAGAGACACTTGCTTTTCAAATGCCGCCTCCCAGAATCTGTTCTCACTCGACGGATAATGCGTGATCATCTCCGTCGTCCATGCAAAGCACGAGACGACGCCAGCAATAAATCCCATCGCGGCAATCAGAAAAATCGTCCCCCAATATGCCGCTCCTCCCGGGTCAATGGATCTTGGCTCAGAAGCACACACGAAAACGAGGACCACCCCCACAAGTGACTCTCGCACAGCTCGGTTTCGCGAAGTTCGCGCCATTTCATGAATCGCTCTTTCCCTTGCATTCATCGTCGTTACCGCGTTCAGCCTCAGGCTAGAAAAGCCGAATGCTTGACGGCAAGGGCCGGGACCCCGCCTGAAAGGCGGGCGAGCTCAAGATAGTAGCGCGCCAAAACCCACTTCTGGTACGGCCCAGTCTCCTCAATCAGGCAGCGGGGCAAGAGTCGCCCGATAAAATTCAGCCTCTTCCGCCGGCATCCCGGGGAGCATAACTCGAAGGGTGTAATTCCCATGCATTTGGTCGTCGAGAAAATACAACCAATCCGAGATGTCCTCCCCAACCGCCTCAATCTCATCCCCGATCTCGACGTTCGAAACCAATCCCGGCTCGTTATTGAGTATCCCCTTGAAACCGTCTCCAACCGGCAGGACCTCAACAAGCCAGAAATGCTCGATCTGGTCACCATCTTGAATGGCCACCTTGATCGCGTGGTTCTCTCCCGAGTTGGCAGCAAGCACGTCGCGAAAATGACCCAAAGTTCCCCTCGCCTGCTCCATCGCCGCATCCATGCTGGCCCCGTCATACTCGCCTTGAAACAAGGTTTCCGGGACTTCCGATGAATCACCGGTATTGCCACACGCGCTGAACACGGCGGCACATGACAAAACTGCTAGAGATGAAAAAATTGTATGCACTTTCATTGGAACTTAGTGTTAGGATAAACTCACGCGTAAACCGCGTCATTGGGTCCCGATTTGGACTCTCTTCTTGCTGATTCAGCAGTCATCGCAGGTTCGGAATGCCACTCATGGGGAATGTCACGCATGAGGAGAGCATGATCGAACACGACGCTTCCAGGTGGGAATCTGTCTGGGTCGTCAAAAAAGGCCGACACAACGGAAATGACCTCCAATGGGGATACCTGCCAATCCGCCACCTTGAGCAGGAGTCCGTCGAGTTGACAAGATCCAGGCCGGGACGAGTAACCGATGCATCCTCCCTCAAAAAATTCGGACGACTCTTGAAGTGTGCTGAAAACCGATTCCTTCGGAAACTTCTCAGTCTCCCGAAGCTGCACATCGATCAGCGGCGCCTCCCTGCCATCGGCATCGACTCGCAGAGAAATCATGCCATCCTGATCGGAGACGGTGAAGTCTGAGAGATGATGAACACCGGGAAATATTCGACCTCCCGCCAGGGCGTTCAATCGAGAATCGGTGTCACGCCGTGGAACAAAAACTCCTTCGCAGGAATCGCCCTTGTGATCATCCCACAAGACGGCAACACGGTGGGCAGAGTTCTCACTCGATAGACCCGCCACCCTCGGAACTCCCTTCGGACGGATTTCCTCCAAACGAATCAGACAAATCCCGGCGATCGCCCAGCCGTTCATCAGCTTGGGACGGAACCCCGCCGGGAGAAGCTTCCCAATTTCCTCGGGCGCGACTCGGTAGTTCAGTAACAGACGTCGCCGGATGATTCCTGTGATTGCGGGCACCTTCATTTTACATGAAACGAGCGGCTCTGTTCACGCGCTGCCAAGAAAGCACCCCGAATCCAACAATTGAGTCTTGGGGCTCATCAGATGTGCCACTCCCAGAGGCTTAAGCGCTATTCCGCGGCCTAGTTGTCGCATTTACTGTCATCAACGATACTACCGAGGAGTGTTCTGCACTTTTGGGCAGACATTCTTTTTCGCTTGGTCTTGCCAAACGGACTATACTCACAGCACACCATCTGGGCGTCCGCTAGTTCATCTTCTTGTAAAATCGATTCAATTTTACGGGCAAGATCTTCGCAAGCCTTTGTGTCAGCCATCGGGCTTTTCAGCAATTCAATTTCGTCTTCTGTTAGTTTCATCGTTCTTACTTGGTTTAGATTTCTGTCCAAGGTTAACACTCAGGCATCACATGTGTTCGACAGAACAAGTTGTCAGTTAGTATCCTATTCTTCTCCCCCAAAGAGATCATCGATGAGATCTTGCGCATCAGATGGTGCGGTGATCGTGAACTGGATATCATCAGAACCGGCGAGAGCTGCGATATGAAAATCCAAAAATGGACAACACTGAGATTCCAATAAAATGACTGAGGTCGCGAGTTGAAGACTCTCCTCGTTCCTAGGAAGCCTGAAGCGATACCCTTCGCTCATTCTTTCGACGTGTGTCATTTTCTCTTTTACGTGTCTGAGAATGGTTTCTTTGCGTTCCTCAAGAGCTTTTTGATCAAGCGAGCAAGTAGGCGTTTGGACTTCTTTCATTCCGCTTTCCTCAGCTTCGATCAACGCAGGAAGGAGCATGCCCACAGACAGACTGAGAATCCTGGTGATGAATGTCATATTCAGTAGGTTGGTTAGTGCACATTCCGTGAGGCCTCGCCGCCGCCCCCGCCCGTCAAGAGCGAGGGACGCTCCAAAAGAGGGTAACGAACTGCCCTGAGCCGTCAACCACACAAGTGGTGACGATTCGCTGTGACGCAGTGTAATCCGCTATCCTTCTGTGCCGACGGGAACTCGTCAAAAATAGCCTCAGGTCGAGCTCGTCACCTTGTCGCATATCGGTTCGTGACTTCAGAATCGATGAAGGATCTTTGGACGAACGTCTCAGTGCACACACGCGCGGAGCGCGTTGTTGTGCTACGCCTTGTGCGACTTTATTTTGGTTCAACGGCGAGGCCTTCGCACTTGGCGAGAATGCGTCGATCGCAGGTGTACAGTTTAGTGCCAAGGTCCTCGGCTAGGGCAATGTATTGGCTATCATACGCGCTACACCCGGTCCGTCGAGCGACGGCAAGGATTCGCTCGGGTGGAACCTCGTAAGAGGACCCCTGCATCAACGCCAACGCATCGTTCAATATCGGAGTGATTTCGTCGGCTGAGAGCAGTTCATTTCGTTCGTAGGTGAAGAGCACATTAAGAAACTCATCAAGCCACAGCCGAGGAGCTGCCCAGTCCTCTTCTTCCTTTAGCAACCTGTCCATAGCCTCCGAACGATCACCCTGTATCAACAGGTAGGATAGGACATTGGTGTCTACTACGATCACTCTCGTCCTCCCTTGATTGCATCGGATAGGCCCGCATCATCGAGGACATGCCCCATCGTGGCTCGCCGATCCTGAATGCGTTGGAGCAGTTGATCTCGATCACTCTTTTGTGGGGTTAGGGCTCTCTCCAGGGTGATCAAAATGAGCTTATTTAGGCTCCGCCCCGTCTCATCCGCAACAGACTTCAAACGCTCATGGAGTTCCTTCGGAACGTCTTTTACCGTGATATTCATTGCGGCACCATTATGGCACCAAAACGGCATTCCGCAAGACCATTGTCGAACGAGACTGTCGAAAAAGCCCTTACCTTGAATTGCCACTCGTCACAGACCATAAAAGTGATTTTTTTTATGCCTCGAGAAGCGAATAGAATGACGCATGGCGAACCATCGACCATTCCAGGCTCTGTATGGGGCCTTAACTTTCAAGCGATTTTTTCAAGAATTTTGACGAGAGGCTTTCCCGACTGTCTCAACGTTAAGGCTGAAACGCGCCTGACCTGAGAGCGAGCTTCGATTCGAGGTTAGTCGTCAGGACTGTCATGGCGATCTCGACTCACCGCGGGTCAGGCGTTGGTGTCCAGCCGCTTGTTGAAGTGTCGAAAAACTATCATTTTTCCTCGTTGAACGCCAGAAAACAGTACCCAAGGATCATCACATCTGTTAGGATCACTTCATGGCACGCTTCAGGCCCGATCAACGGGCACAAGAAAACTATGTAAACCATGGGCCTGTCCCATTGTGCACCATAGTGTGTACTTTATTTCTTGCTCTTTATCTCTTTGTTTTGCAGTCGATCAGCTGAGGAATGAATCTCAACGTAATTGAGCATTAAGAGGAGGTTGGTGGTTTGCACCGGAGTCAGCGGGCGATTCGCTTCTCAATGCTGCCGCGTAGACGCTTCCATCGGCGGCGAGCTTTGTGTTGGAGAAGATTCCATTGAGCGGTAGCCAACGCTGGCCGCGTCCGCGGAAGAGTTTTTAGATAACCCGCTGCTTCCGGGCGCAAGCGATGAGGAGAGTCCCTCGCGAGCCACATCGCCATCTGGCTGCACTCCGAGCCGATCAAGTATGCCCTCGGGCGGAGCGAATCAATAACGTCAACGACGTCCTGCATTCGGGTGTTTCGACAATCGCGGTAAGCGGCTGTGGCCGGTTTGTAGTCGTGGAACAGGACGCATCCACACTTGCGAACACATTGGAAATCTAATTGAACATCCCGCCATGTGTGATTGCCATCGATGAAGGCGAAATCAAAGTCCTGTTCTGAAATGAAAGCCTTCTTGTCACCATTGTATTGCCATCCCACTTCGCCCTTAGCCAAATAGGGCTTTACCCTCTCAGAGATTCCGAGATATTTCCACACTTCGCGCGCCAGAGCTTTGATCTGGTCCGGGGATTTCTCAATATCAACAGTCAGGACTTCATCTGCATACTCAGCAAACAAAGCTGCCGAGATACCTTGCCGGGTGCCGATCTCCAGGACCCGCCGAGGCGAAAGAAATCCCAGCAACTGGCGCAGAACCGCTTCTTGCGCGATGGAGCTGCCTTCGATGATCCCACTGCCGAAGCTTCCCTCGAGCCTCGCCTTAAGCGATTTCTCAGAGCATCCAGAGGCGGATTGCGGACTTTCATTCCCAGTCATTTAAGAAGTCCGGACGAGGCTACCCCCGGATTATACCATGAAGTGCCTGTTCTTAAGAATGGGAAACGTGGCGGAGTTAGCATTGGCTATCAAGATGACAAAACCAAAACAACCAATGCAAGGATACCGCCACCTTTCCGCCGGAGAACGTCACCATATTCAATGCCTTTTGCAACAGGGAATGAACGCCCCCGAAATCGCCGCGAGCTTGAATCGGGACCCGTCATCGATCCGTCGCGAGATTACCCGGAAAACGATGGGCCTGTCCCATTGTGTGTATTCTTCCTGTCACCGCCGAAGCCAATTCCGATGACGTGGGTGATGACCATGCAGCGGCGTGCTACATCTTGTGCGCTTTGAGGGGAAAGCTCTTCCTCGGTCTCAAGTGTGGGAAGATGATCAATCGCTGGAAGATCCCACGAGCGGATTGTCTTGATGCTCTCCGCCTTGATTTGCTCGGGGTCGATCACGGACATTTTTTGAGGCGAACGTCAAGGCTCACACAACCCTGACCGGGAAGCGAGCGTCGATGTCAGATTGATGGTTGATTTGTCGTGGCGCTTTCAACTCGAAGGCGGCTCAGGGGTTGTCGTGCAGCCGCTTGAATCTCATCTAAGCCCTCTTTTGCGAGGTGATAAACTAGGCGCCGGAGGGCGGGTCACGTAGGTGCGTGCCCCATGATGCCCTCCGGCTAACCAATAACTAATTAAGAAAGGAACCTTAGATGAGATACCACGTTTCAACAACTCAATACCACTGCGGCATCGATCTGCATGCCCGCCAAATGTACGTTTGCGTCATGGACAGGCAGGGCAAGAAGCTCCTGCACATGAACATCCGCAACAACGACTTCGACTTCTTCCTCAAGAAGATCGCCCCCTGGCGACACGACCTCACCGTCTGCTGCGAATGCCTCTTCTGTTGGTATTGGCTTGCCGATGCCTGCGAGAAAGCCGGCCTCAAGTTCGTCCTCGCCCACGCCCTTTACTTGAAGGCCATCCACGGAGGCAAGAACAAGAACGACCGAATTGACTCTGAAAAACTCACCCATCTGCTTCGCAGTAACCTCATCCCACCCGCCTATGTTTACCCGGCCGCCAAACGTCCGGTGCGTGCCCTGCTCCGCCAGCGCATGACTTACGTCTGGCGCCGCGCCGAACTCCTCCAGCGCGTTACCACCATGCAACTCGCCGAAGGCCAGACACCCGTCACCCAAAGAAGCGGCAATCGGCAAGAATGGCTCGAAGGCCTCCTCGAAGCCAACACCGATCCCCGCCACCGCATCGCTCTCGAACACGATGTCTCCTCCGTGGTTCATTACGATCAGGCCATCAAAGAGCTGGAAGAAGAACTGCTCAAAATCACCCGGCGCTCTGCTTCACGCGATTACGCCCTGCTGCGCACCGTCCCCGGTATCGGCAAAGTCTTGGCTCTGACCATCCTCTATGAAGTCGAAGACGTGAAGCGCTTCCCTTCCGTGCAGCGCTTCAGCAGTTACTGCCGCCTGGTCAAAGGCACCGTCGCCAGCGCCGGTAAAATCAAAGGCCTGCGCGGCGCCAAACTCGGCAACCCCTACCTGCGCTGGGCCTTCGGTGAAGCCGCCGTGCTCGCCAAGCGCCATGACGAACACATCGCCGCCTTCTGCCAGAGGCTGGAAGCCAAACACTGCAAGTTCAAGGCCAACGCCATCGTCGCCAGCAAGTTCGGTCGCGCCATTTACTTCATGCTCAAGAACAAGACCGGCTTCGATGTCGCGCAGCTCACCGGTAAACCCGTTCCCATCCAATGACAGCTTTGATCCCGGGCGCAACGAGAGCACGAACCGGAGCGGCTAACTGGAGTCCTGGCCTTCTTGGAAGACCGGCCAGCCCGCGCTTCAGAACCAACTGCCTCTGCGGCGTCTACCAAAACGACCGCCACGGTTTTGATGGGCGGCTTAGAAAAAGGACAACCACTGCGCTTGAATGGCCCCTCTCGCGTCCGGGATCACTTCCTTGCTCTTCTCACTTCATCAATTAATACCACACCCTTTTTGAGTCACTGATATGCTCCATCCGCCCCGACGACAAGTCCCCACCAAACTGGAACCGAACCCACGAGGTCCGGCAGCCTACTGACGCTTGAATGGATAGTCGACGGGTCAACTGCATGACTAAGCTTCTGGGTCGCCGCTCATCCGTGATCGCCAAAGACACGAGAGAGCGGCTAAGAAGCAGGATGAGATGGCCCTGACGGGCGCACTCTTCCCGCTCGATTGAACCCGAATAGGTGTTTAGCCGGAGCAGCAAGCTTCGAGCCGTCCAACCGAATCCAAGCGGAGAGCTCACACTCAGAGAGACCACCCAAGAGCCGTTTGAAAAACAGGCTCACACTCCCTTTTTGTCCTTTACTCGTCCGGGCTTAATAGGTGTTCTCTCTTGTTGGTTTGTAGCGCACGATGACCGCTTTTCCATCGTAGCCCGACTTCTGAATCTCCTCTGAAATAATCTCTTCTACTCGCTCCGGGCTTCCTCCTCCAGTCCCAGCGCCGATCAGAGGGAATCCGATCGATACGCACCTCAATTCCTTGGCCTCGGCGATCGCTGATCGAGTAGATTTACGGACGGACTCTTCAGAGGACCGCCATGTATGGCCGATACCCGCTACATGAATGATCGCCTTAAACTGGAGTCGGCCTGCTCCTGTGACGGCCGCCCCCCCGAGCGGGAGCATGCCAAACTTTCTGAGTTCCTTGAACGGTTGGGTTCCGCCTCGCTTTTTGATCGCTCCCGAGATGCCCTGCGGGAGTAGGAGCCACCACGGAATCAGATTGCGATTCCACGCGTTCACGATGACATCGACATCCTGATCGAGAAGGTCACCTGTGGCGTGCTCGATGGGCATTTTTTTGAGAGAGAACGTCTGAGGCCTGCCACCCGCTACTGGGGACGCACCTCCGAATTCAGGTAGATGGTTGAAATTGTCATTTAGCTTTCGACTTCGCGGCGGTAGCGGGTTGGTCAGCGCCGTCTTGTTCTGCTTTTTTGGCTGGCG